>JALTVH010000060.1 GCA_027049085.1 Aquificaceae bacterium
ATGCCATGCTACCCTTCGGGCATGACGAAGCGAAGCTTGTCATGCTCTGGCAGTATCGCCATGAGCTGACGAAGTTATTGTTTACCAATAACTTGTCAGGTCAGACGACTCCTACAGTCGTGTCTGATGTATCATAGTGACATTTATCGTCACTACTCGTAGGAGGTTAACCGTGACAATTGAAAATCTCTTTTGGATAATACGATTAGCTACGTAACCCATTGATTTTCAATTCGTCAATTGTTATTAGATTTTCTAATGACAATTCCCGGTTAAATCCACTTCCTTGCTTTTACCCATATCCGCTTCTTCGTGTCCTTAGTGATTAAGACATAAGATTGCAGCTTGACAGTTGAAAATTTGAGATTATTAGCTGGCTGAGGTTCTCGAAGCCAGTGTGTCGAAATCTCCGGATTTATTCCTGTTTACCAGGCAAGCCTGCCTGGTCGCAAGCAGGCCAGGGTTTCTATGATACTTCAACACTGCCTTCTTAGCATCCTTGGCGGTTAAGACTGCAGATAGATAATTGTAAATATGAGAATTTTCCGTCCTTGGTCATCAGAGGGAATTGGAGCTTCCAGCCAATGGTCTTCTGACTGCACCGCGCCCCCTCGTTCCCCTAAAGGGGATGTCCGGCCGCTGTTAGCTTTGAGCCTGCCTACGGCACGCAGGCTTCAAGCTTCAAGCCTGCCCGACAGCAGGCGGGCTAAAATCCGCTTTCCCGCTTCTCCGCATTGCCGAATCTATACATTCCCGTTTTTGCTCCCTTTGTGAATCCTTGGCGTTCTTTGCGGTTAAACTTACAGATTGTAGATATGTGGTTGGTGATTTTAGATTGTGTCCAACATCTGTCATTTTTCCTCAGTTTCTGTCCTCAGACCTCAGCCCTCTGTTGCTCCCGCACCACTTCATTCCCCTAAAGGGGATGCCCCACCCGCAGTTAGCTTCGAGCCTGCCTACGGCACGCAGGCTTCAAGCCTGCCCGACAGCAGGCGGGCTAAAATCCGCTTCCCCGCTTCTCCACATTCATGCGTCCCCGCTTTGCGTTCTTGGCGCCTTCTTCGTGCTCTCTGCGTTTAAGAATTCAGATGGCAATTTTACGATTGTAAATATTAGATTTTCTCCGAATTCCGTCATCTGACCTCATACC
>JALTVH010000061.1 GCA_027049085.1 Aquificaceae bacterium
CCCCTTATTCTCTTCGTCATTCCAAGTTCATCCTCCTGTCCTTGACCTCTTCAAGGAAGGCTGTAAGATCATCTATCTTTTCCTCTTCAATCAGTCCCCTAAGCTTCTTGAGGGAGGATATGTAAACGTCTATCGCCTTCAGAGTGTTTTCCCTGTTCTTTATAAAAATGTCCCTCCACATTGTGGGATCGCTCGCCGCTATCCTCGTGAAGTCTTTAAAGCCTGCGCCAGGATATTTGAAAAGGTCAAAATCACGGGACATCTCAATTATCGCGTCAATCAGGGCAAAGGCAACCGCGTGGGGAAGATGGGAAACCGCACCAAAGACCCAGTCATGCAGATGGGCATCCATAAACTCAACAACAGCTCCCGTTTTTTCCCACATTTCCCTGACCTTCTCAACCGCCTCTCTGTCGGTCCTTTCCGTCGGAGTGAGTATTACCTTCTTTCCCTCAAAGAGGTTAGGATTGCTGTTTTGAACCCCCGACTTTTCCGTGCCTGCAATTGGATGACCGCCCACAAAGGTTCTGCCGAGGATCCTCTCAAGGTCATCAACCAGCGTTCCCTTTACGCTCCCAAGGTCTGTAATCACTGTGCCTCTCTTGACAAATCCCTTTAGTTCCTCCCCGATACCCCTGAAGGTCCCAACGGGCGTCGCCAGAACCACCATATCAACATCCCAGTCCTCAACACCTTCAAGGGAAGTCCAGCCCCTGTCAATGGCCCCCCTCTCAATGCCTTTAGCAATAGCTTCCTCGCGCAGATCAACGCCGAGGATCTTTCCTTCAAAGCCCCTCTTCCTCAGGGCAAGAGTGAGGGAACCCCCCATAAAGCCAACGCCGATCAGCAGGAGGGAACCAGCCATAGGAAGGATAATTAAAACATATCAAGGTAGCGGAACTCTTCCTCTATATAATCAGGGATCTTTATGTCCCTCACCTCGCTCCCGTCAATGATCACCGCGGTTCCCGCCTTCATGGTGAACTCCTTTACAAACTCCCTGAACTCCCTTTCCGTCTCCCTCTTGAATTTTTCAAATTCCTCTTTTTCTTTCCTTATCCCTTCTTCAAACTCTCTCTTGAACTCTTCAAACTCAGCCTCTTCCTTCTTTCTGTACCTTATGAACTCGCCCACCATCT
>JALTVH010000062.1 GCA_027049085.1 Aquificaceae bacterium
TTCCGATGGTTGAGATCAAGACAAAGCTTGAGGACTTCAGAGACCGTTTTGAAAGTGTAAAGAAAATCCTTGACCCAGAGTCTCTTAAAAAGGACCTCAAAGAGCTTGATGAGAAGATGTCCTCTCAGGGTTTCTGGGATGACCAGGAGAGGGCGAAAGAGGTGGTACAGAGAAGGAAGTGGCTTGAAGAAACTCTTAATATACTTGATTCAATTGAGAGGTCCCTCAAGGATATAGAGGAACTATCGGAAGTTTCTGAAGAGGATCCAGAAACTCTCGACCTCCTTGAGGAAGAGATCAGAACAATAGAGGAAAAGCTCAGGGCTCTTGAGCTCAAGACCTACCTCTCGGGAGAGATGGACGCCAAAAACGCCTACCTCACCATTCAGGCTGGTGCAGGGGGAACAGAAGCCTGCGACTGGGCTCAGATGCTTATGAGGATGTACACAAGATGGGCAGAAAGGAAAGGCTACGACGTTGAGGTTGTTGACATAACTCCCGACGACGTCGCTGGAATTAAGAGCGTTACTCTCCTGATCAAGGGACCTTATGCTTACGGCTACCTCAAGGGCGAGCAGGGCGTTCACAGACTAGTGAGGATCTCACCCTTTGATGCCAACGCAAGGAGGCATACATCCTTTGCTGCTGTATCAGTCATGCCCCAGATAGATGAGAGCATAAAGGTGGACATAAGGGATGAGGACCTCAAAATTGAAACTTTCCGCGCCTCAGGAGCTGGCGGTCAGTATGTAAACAAGACCGATACCGCTGTGAGGATCACTCACCTACCAACGGGGATTGTCGTTTCCTGTCAGCAGGAGAGGTCCCAGTTTCAGAACAAGAGGAAGGCTCTTGAACTCCTGAGGGCTAAACTCTATCAGCTTGAGCAGGAAAAACTGATGGAAAAGAAAAAACAGTATGAGGGAGAGAAAACTGACATCGGCTGGGGTCACCAGATCAGGTCTTACGTTTTCCATCCCTACAAGATGATCAAGGACCTCAGAACGGGCTACGAGACGGGCAATGTGGATGCGGTCATGGATGGGGAGATAGATCCCTTTATTGAGAGTTATCTCAAGTGGCTCGCCGGACAGAGGGGATCCTGAAACCATCTGGATTATAATTAAGAAACCATGG
>JALTVH010000063.1 GCA_027049085.1 Aquificaceae bacterium
CCTCAAAGCAGATGGGCGTTCCGATGGTGACCTTTCTGGTCCTGACGCACCTCACCTCCTTTCCGGGCGAGAAGTCAACACCGCCGATGGCACCGAAGTACTTCTTTACAAACCTGAAGGGGAAGGGAACAAACTCACCGAAGGGAAGGATCTTGACCTTGTCGTAGAAATCCCTTATCTGGCCCTCTTCAAGGACAAAGACCGAGTTGTATGCCTCGTAACCGCCTGTGGAAGCTCTCATGTCTGTAAGCCCTGTGACTATGGTGAAATCCTTTGAGTAGCCCAGAAGCCTCTGACCCTCTGCATAAATGTCCCTTGCGTCAAAGGGGAAGGCGGACTCGGGGAGAAATAGGATGTCCGGTTTGTGGTCTCTGATCCTTTCAAAGTGACGCCAGTAGCTTGGTAGAAACCTGTAAAATTCGGGCTTGTTGAGCTTTATATGTTCAGGAACGTTGGTCTGAAAGATTGCGATCTTGAGGCCCGAGAGCTCCAGTTCATTCCGGGGGAATTTTATAAAGGGTACTGGAATTATGAAAACTATTAGGTAGATGATGAGCTGGCGGGGCTTTCTGAGAATGAGAGGTAATGTTGCAAGTGAAAGGGTGAGCGCGGACCCGAGGTAAACACCACCCGCTGATAAATAGTTCTTCAAGATAGGAATTCCCAGGAGGGTCTCTCCCATCAACAGCCACGGGAAACCCCCGTAAGGAAAACTGCTCCTCAATAGCTCAAGGGCTGTCCAGATGAAGGGAAGGAGGGGAACAAAGAACCTGCTCAGCTTCCAGAGTATGTATGTTCCAGCATACTGGTACAGGGTTAAAAAGAGAGCAAGGACCATAACAAGGAGATAGGCAAGGGGTGGATAAACACCGCCGTAATCGATCATTGAGATCCTAACCCAGAAGAGGGAAGAAAGAAAGAAGGCAAAGCCAGAAAGGAACCAGAACAGGAAAGACCTGACCCGAATGAGCAGGAACAGACCTATGATACTGAGTGGAAGGAGATTAAGCTTTGAAAAGGCAAGGTAAAGCAAGAGAGCTGAGAATAAGGCAAAGGTCAGCTCCTTAAGTCTTTGACCAGGTAGAGAACGAATAGGACACCTCCCACAAGGGCGCTTATGTACTGGCTAACCAGTCGCCATATTATCACAAAAGCACCCGCCTGATGAGCTTCAAGGAATCCGGAAAAGACCATAAGGCCTCCTATCTCACCCACACCGCTTCCCCCTGGGGTTGGACTCACAAAGATCGCATAAAGCAGCCCGAGCTGGGCTTTCAACACCTCAATTATATTTGCGTTCCCAAAGGCAAGGATAAGTAGAGGGGCGATCATCAAAAAACTCAGATACAGAAGAATACTGGAAAGGGAGGCAAGGAGAAAATAGGTTTTCCTCTTGTAACCGAAGATCTTTAGGTAGTAAAAGTACTTGCGGAGTGTGTCTTTAAGCTTTCTTATTGAAGGCTTCCTGGCATTTTTCTTTATAAGGTAATTTACCGCCGCGTATAGGATCCCAGCTCCCGCAAAGACAATAAAAAGGAGTTCAAGGACGGGTTTGATGAACTGGGGGTTGTTTACAAACTGATGAATAAGAAAGGGGAGAGCGACAATAAAGAAGGTAATTCCTGAAATAGTTTTCATAGTTACGATGCTCATCACCTTGTGGACGCTTGCACCCTTTCTAAGGAGCATGTAGATAGCTGCAAGTTCGCCCCCCGCATGGGCGGGGGTGACTGTGGCACCAAAGGTGTTGATTAGAGACATTGAGTAGCCGTATTTAAAAGAGTACTTTAGCCCGACTGCTCTTGAAAGGAGATAGAGCCTTATATTGTCAAAGGTGTGATAAAGAAAGAGAAAAACAGCAGAGAGGAGAAGGTACCTTTTCTTCATGCCAAGAACCGCTGATAGTGTCTCTTTGGTGAAGGTTTTTAGGAGAACGAAGGAAAAGCTCAATAAGAGAATAAGGACAAGTATGATAGTTCCGTAAATGAAGGTCCTTTTCATCAGATTTCCCTGACTGCATCCCCTATCCTCTCAAGGGCTGAGGAAACGTCCTCATCGGTATGGGCTGTTGAGAGGAACCAGGCTTCAAACTGGGAGGGCGGGATAAGGACGCCTTGTTTCAAAAGTGCGTTGAAGAACCTGGAAAAGAGTTCGGTGTCGGAGGATTTTGCATCCTCATAATTGGTAACCTTTCTGCCGGTAAAGAACAGGGTAAACATTGACCCCACCCTGTTTATGCTGTGGGGTATTCCCTTTTCTTTGAGGATTGATGAGATTCCATCCGTTAGTTCTGCTGTCTTGCTATCAAGGGTGGCGTAAGGGTGTTCTTCCATAAGGATTTCCAGTGTCCTCGCACCACAGGCCATGGCAACAGGGTTTCCCGAAAGGGTCCCCGCCTGATAAACCTCGCCTTCCGGTGCCACGCGGGACATTATTTCATTAGATCCTCCGTAAGCGCCTACCGGCATACCTCCCCCCAAGACCTTACCAAGGCAGGTTATATCAGGTTCTACTTTAAAGTACTGCTGAGCACCTCCGGAAGAGAGTCTGAAGCCCGTAATTACCTCGTCAAAGATCAGGATGGACCCGTTTTTACGGGTGATCTCCCTGAGGAACTCAAGAAATCCTTCTCTTGGGGGAACTACGCCCATGTTTCCTGCGACAGGTTCCACTATAACGCAGGCAATTTCCTCACCGTGCCGGCTGAAAGCTTCCTTCACCGCTTCTATATCGTTAAAGGGAAGAACGAGGGTGAGAGAGGCTATCTCATCGGGAATTCCCGGGGTGCCTGGGATTCCGAAGGTTGCGACACCAGAGCCTGCACTTACAAGAAGGCTGTCGTAATGGCCGTGATAGCAGCCATCAAACTTGACCACCAGCTTCCTGCCTGTGACCCCTCTTGCCAGCCTCACTGCTGACATGGTTGCCTCTGTGCCCGAATTAACAAAGCGTACCTTTTGTATTGAGGGAACCTTTGCGGTTACTATCTTTGCAAGTCTTACTTCATGAGGGTTGGTTAGACCGAAGGAAAGACCTTGTTCCATCACTTCCCTGGCCTCCCTTACCACTTCAGGATGGGCATGACCGAGAATGAGTGGACCCCACGAACACAGAAAGTCAATGTATTCCCTTCCATCTGCATCCCAGACCTTTGATCCTTTCCCTCTTACGAGACTTATTGGCTTCCCTCCCACCGCTTTAAAAGCTCTTACGGGGCTGTTGACACCTCCTGGAAGATGCTCTGAAGCCTCTTTGATTATTGACTCATTAGTCATGATAAAAATTATAAATGCAATTACGATAATTAAAGGTCGGGGGGATGAAAAGAGTCCTTGTCACAATTCTTGCAGGTCTCAGTGTCCTGTCCTGCACACCTACGGTTAAGAAGGTAGCCTTTCACAGGGACAGGGGCGACATAGTTGTAGTCCAGAAGGGAAACTTTAAGCTGACGGAGGAAGAAAAGAGATTTATAAGGCTTGAGGCAAAAAGGCTCGGAATCCCAGTACCAGGAAGAAAGGAGATACAGAGGGAGCTCAGGCTTTTCCTCAGGAATAAAAGGGGTATGGAGATAGCCCTTAAGAGGGCTGGGCTTTATATACCCTATATAACACCGATTCTCAAAAGCTACGGACTTCCTGAGGAGCTTGCGATACTCCCTTTGATTGAGAGTAAGTACAACCCCTTTGCGGTTTCCCGATCGGGTGCAGGGGGAATATGGCAGCTGATGCCTGCTACCGCCCGTAGATTCGGACTCAGAGTCGGGAAGTACGTTGATGAGCGTTTTGACCTTTTCCGATCGACTCATGCAGCTTCTCGCTACCTTAAGGAACTTTACAGACGCTTTGGCAACTGGGATCTTGTCCTTGCTGCCTACAATTGCGGAGAGGGTTGCGTCCTTAAAAAGACAGGAGGGAAGGACTTCTGGGCAAGAAAATACAGGCTTCCCGAGCAAACCAGGCGGTTTGTGCCTAAGTTCTTTGCCGCACTTCTCATTGCCAGGAATCCGGAGAAGTACGGTCTCAGGATCACCGGAAGTCCACTGAAGGTACGTAGAACACTTGTGGGAAGAACACAGAGTATCAGGGAGTTTGTTAGGAGGGCTGACCTGAAGGAAAGCACCTTCAGGGATCTCAATCCCCACATAAGGGGAGACCTAATCCCTGCCAATACCCACGTGTATGTTCCTCATACTCAAAAAGAGGTAGTTAATATTAAAAAGGACATTCAGAGGGTAGAGGTTAAAAATCATGAAGTAAAAAAAGAGACCGCATTCAGTAAAACCCTCAAGGTCAAAAGAAAGAAGGTTGTTCTTAAAAAAAGAAAGGTCAGGAAGGAGGGAAGGGTCCTGAAAAGGGAGCCTTACCGTGGGATTGGAAGGGTTGTTGAAAATAAAGGAGACAGCACTGTGATAGTCCTTGATAACGGCGCTGTGGTTTATATTAAAGAGTAATGGAGTGTTTTATCCTTGCAGGGGGGCTGAGCAGGAGATTCGGGGAAGACAAGCTGAGCTACTCTTTAAAAGGGAAAAAGGTTCTTGAAAGGGTACTGGATTCAGCAGAAGCTGTCTTTGAGAGGGTTTTTATAGTTGCAAAGGATCCCGGAAAATTTTACTGGGCTCGTGCTCCGGTCGTCAGAGACACCATTCCCATACAGGCACCGATAGCGGGTTTGGTCACTGCTCTTGAAAGAGCAGAAGGTGAGAGGTTTTGCCTTCTTGCGGGTGATTATCCGCTCATCAGGGAGAGAGTTCTGAGAAGGTTAAAGGAGTGTTCGGAGGGAGATGCGGTGGTTTTTCGAATTAAAGGACAGGTTCATCCTCTGATTGGAGTTTATTCAAAGGAGATAAAGGGGGTTATGGAGAAGAGGATAAATCATGGTGAGCTAAGCCTGGTTGGTTTGCTTGAAAATGTCAAAACTTTATTTATCGAAGAGAATGAGATTTTAGAGGAGGATCCTGACCTTATATCCTTCATCAATCTTAATACAAGGGATGACCTTGAACTGATTCTGGAGAAAACAGGATGAACCTTAAAAGAATACTTAGAATTAAGGAAATTGAGGAAAGGGACAGGGCGAGGGTTCTGAAGGAGATAGATCAGACCATTGAAAGGCTCGAGAAAGAAAAAAAGAAGTTTGAAAGTGAACTGATAGAGTGTCAAAAGCACATTGAAAACTCGGGAGATGCCCTTAGGGTCCTGTTTCGTCAAAGGGCTTTTGTAAGCAAAATCAATGAAATTGAGAAAAAAGTAAAGGAGCTTGAAGAGAAAAAAGAGCAGGAGTCGGAGAATCTCAAGGAGATAAAAAGGGAAGAAAGGGCAGTAAAGCTCCTGAAGGATAAAGTGAGCTACGAGGAATACTCAAAGAACATTAGAAAAGAGATCCTCCAGCTTGGTTTTGTCCACCTTATCAAGAAGGGATTTAAGCTCATCCTTTTGATGACGGTGCTCGGTTATAGCTTTCAATCTGCCATGGCTCAGAGTGCAGTTCAGAAAAAACTGAATGAGATGGAATCCAAAAAAAAGGAGGAAAGGCTAAAAGAAGTTGAAAAGGTGATTGAGGAGAAACTCAGGAAGCTTATAGAAGAGAGAAAAAGGCTTGAGGCACTCCGCAAGAGACCCCTGACTGAGGAGGAAGAAAAGGAAGTCAAGAAGCTAATCAAGATAGTTTCCAAAACGCCCTCTGATGAGGCGGGGGCGATCCTCAACAACGTAAAGCCCCACATAGTTGCAGAAATTCTGATCAGGCTTAAGGATAGACAGGCTGGACAGATCCTCGCCGCTATGGATCCCCAGAAGGCGGCAAAGGTTACAGAGATCATCATGAGCTGGCGTGCCAATGCGAAGAAAAGATAAGATCAGTCCCTTCATCGTAATGGATATTCTCAGGGAAGCAAAGCTGTATGACGATGTAATACACCTTGAGATAGGCGAGCCAGACCTTGACCCGCCCCCCGCTGTAATTGGGGCTCTTAGGAGATCCATTGATGAGAGAAAGTACTTTTACACACCCGCCCTCGGTCTCTGGGAGCTCAGGGAAAAGATAGCACAGCATTATGAAAGAACCTACGGAGTTTCAGTTGATCCCGAGAGAATAGCGGTTACAACCGGCACATCAGGTGCCTTCCTCGTTGCCTATGCCATTCTTATGGACAGAGGAGAAAAGATAGCCCTCGGAGATCCCTCCTATCCCTGTTACAGGAATTTTTCCCACCTCCTTAATATAGAACCTCACTTTGTCCCTCTATCGCCATCAA
>JALTVH010000064.1 GCA_027049085.1 Aquificaceae bacterium
CTTGCGAAGACAAGCTCGCCCTCTCTAACATAGTAAGCAACGATCATATCTTTCCACTCTACGAGGAGGACACCGCTCTTTTTGTCCTTTGCAAGAACCTGCAATATGTCAGCGAAGTTAAAAGTTGTGAGGTCCCCCGTCAGAGCCATTTATTAACCTATTGCCTCCTTGAGTTGATCCTGAGCCTTCTTTATTTCCATAAGGAGCAATCCCAGTTTTGCTTCGTTACTGGCAAGAACAGTTAGAACTGCATCCTGGCCAATACCTGTTAACACAATGTATCCCTCCTCACCCTTGATAGTGATCTGCTCAAGAATGCCTTTCTGGAGTTCTTCTGAAACCTTCTCACCAAGGGACAGGATAGCTGCACTCATCGCCGCAACCCTGTCCTCTTCAATTCCTGGTTTTAAAACTGCAGAAATGGGTAGACCATCCGCACTCACCAACACCGCCCCCTCCAGTCCCGAACCTTTGATAAGTTCCTGAAGGACCTCTTCGTACTTGTCCATAATCCTTAGCCCTCCTTAAACATCCTTCAAGTACCTCAACTCCTTCTCTATTTCCTCCTCAAGTTCACTTATCTCATCGAGCAAGCGCTTAGCTTCGTCTATATCTATTTTATCGCCATCTTCTTCAAAAAGTAAAGCAAGACTTGTCAGACGCTTTCTGCACTCCTTAACTTTCTCTTTTATATGGCTAAAGCGTTCCCTGTAGAATTCAAATGTCTGTTCAAGAGCCTGTCCTATTGCACCAACCGGGTCGAGTCCTGAGGGAAAATCAACTTTCAGATATCCATCATGGACCTTTTCCAGAGCTTCTATTATCTTAGACGAATTGTCTGAAATAAGATCCATCTGTTCTTCAAGTTCTCTAAGATCCTTCTGGTACTTTTCCTCAAAGTTGGCTATCAGATTCTTGATACTTGTTACTATTCCCATTACCTCCTCGTGTATAGGGATGGGAACCACTGTTGTTTCTTTGTGTCTTTCTTCGAGGAGGTCAACAATGTACAGCAGTCTACCAAATAACTCTTCAAGTTTTCCTTTCATCCATAGGATGTTGAAGAGGACCCATGTTAAGGCTATCAGGAGACCTGCTCCTACTGAGTAGTATGGATTTACGCCTCCGATG
>JALTVH010000065.1 GCA_027049085.1 Aquificaceae bacterium
AAACTGACCTACGAAGGAGAGATAGCCTTTGCCGGTGAGGAGAGCAGATACTTTTTTAAAGGCTTCAGCGGGAAGATCAGGAACGTTGTGATTACTTCGCTGAGCTGGAAAGATCCCGAAGGTGAGGAGAAACCCCTGACATTCACCTATGTCCTTTACCCCGGCGAGCCCCTTGAGATGTATATGGGCGCAAAGTACTACTCCAGAATACGTGAGCTGGGTCTTTCTGAGCTCCTTGACTGGGGGATGCTCAAGATCTTCGTCAAACCCCTCTTCATCTTCATGTACTGGGTCTTTGAAAAGACGGGAAGTTGGATAATATCCATTGTTATCCTTACATTCCTTCTCAGAATAGTTTTCTTTCCGCTCAACTACAAGAGCACCGTTGCTATGATGAAGCTCTCTGAAGCGGCACCCCAGCTTGAGAAGATCCGCAAGAAGTACAAGGACGATCCCAAGAAGATGCAGGAAGAGATGATGAAGCTCTATTCCAAGATAGGCTTCAACCCCATGAGCGGGTGCCTGCCGATCCTGGTTCAGATTCCCATATTCTTTGCTCTTTATAAAGTTCTCATCATCACCGTTGACCTCAAACTTTCGGGAATGATCTGGATTCCGAGCCTTGCGGAAAAGGATCCCTTTTACATCCTTCCCGTTGTTATGGGACTTTCAATGATCATTCAGCAAAAGCTAACACCAAATCCCGATCCCAAGCAGAACCTCATCATGTACATATCTGCGGTTGCCTTTACCTTTCTCTTTGCCAACTTTCCCTCCGGTCTCGTCCTTTACTGGACCGTCAACAACATCCTCAACATCGGCCAGAACTACCTGATAAAGAACGTCATTCTGAAGAAAAAGTCATAGGCAGGCAATCCTTCTGTCTTGTTTTTGCCTCTATTCCAGCCTTATTCCTGTTTTTTTGGCTGTTTTGCTGATTTCATCCTTTGATCCAAATGGTCTGATAATCAGGTCAATCTTCTGCTCACCAATCCTGTCTTCAAGTTTTACAAGGAATTTTAGCTTTTTACTGAGTATGTCTTCGGTTTCCTGCGTCTCTATGTAAAGGTCTATGTCTCCTCCTCTTTTTTTCGGGTCAGTCCTTGAGCCAAATAGCCAGATCTTAATTC
>JALTVH010000066.1 GCA_027049085.1 Aquificaceae bacterium
GCTTCCTTGAGGACCTCCTTGACAAGAGCTTTGAGGTGGAAGAGGTCGCCTGCTCTGCCCAGGGCCACGAGAGGTGCGTCTTCAAGGTGAAGCCCGCCTGAGCTTAGCGGAGGTTTCATCATGGATATAATTGAGGAGAGGATAATCTCCCTTTACGATAAAGCGATCAGGTATGAGCCTCTAACGGAAGATGAGGCTCTTGAGCTACTCTCGGTTCCCGATGATTACATCGCTTTCCTTGTTCACTACGCCCAGAAGATAAAAAAACATTTCTTTCCTGAAAACGAGATAGAGTTCTGCTCAATAATAAACGCCAAGAGCGGAGCCTGTTCGGAGGACTGTGCCTTCTGCGCCCAGTCCAAGTTTTACAGAACTCCTATAAACATTTACAACCTGGTGCCCAAGGAAGAGATCGTTGAGGGTGCAGAGAGGGGCGTTGAGTTCGGAGCAAACCGCTACTGCGTGGTTCTTGCAGGGAAGCAGGCAACCCCTGAAGAGGTGGACAGGATTGCGGAGGCGGTCAGAGAGGTAAAGGAAGTTGAGAAGATCCCCATCAACGTTTGCGTATCTGCGGGAACCATGGACGAGGAAAGCCTCAGAAGACTCAAAGAGGCTGGTGTTAAGAGGATAAACCACAACCTTGAGTCAAGCAGAAACTTCTTCCCGCGGATAGTCACAACCCACCGGTGGGAAGACAGGTACGAAACGATCAAAAGGATCAAAAAAGTTGGCCTTTCCACCTGCTCGGGCGGTATCTTTGGAATGGGTGAGACAGACAGGGACAGGGTACAGCTCGCCCTCACCTACAGGGAACTTGAGGTTGATTCTATTCCCCTCAACTTCCTCATGCCTATTGAGGGAACGCCCCTTGCCAATGCCCCAGGAGTAAGTCCAATAGAGGCTCTCAAGATCATCGCCATGTTCAGGTTTACCAACCCCAAGGCCGAGCTAAGGCTCTGCGGTGGAAGGGAACAGAACCTCAGGGACTTTCACGGCATGGCGGTTCTGATGACCAACGCCATGATGGTGGGCGGTTATCTCACGAGGGCGGGGAGAGACATAAAGAAGGATTACCAGCTCCTTAAGGATTTAAAGGCTCACAGGAAAGAGGAAATTCTGAGCTAAAT
>JALTVH010000067.1 GCA_027049085.1 Aquificaceae bacterium
ATCAAGTACGAAGACAACAAAGGAGGTAAGTGGGACAAGAAGGTCAAGGTTAACGTTGCCTGAAAAGGAGGGGTAATTATGAGAAAGAAGGCTTTCCTTGCCACAGCGGTTATAGCTGGAGGGGCTGTTCTGGGCACCTTTGCAGTTGCAAAGGAACAGCTCCCGACCCATCTCAAGGAACTCCTTGAGCTCGGGATGCATCCAGGACACGTATTTGCAGATGAAGGAGCGGAATACTACCACAACATGAAAGGACCCAACGGCAAGACCTGTGCCTCATGTCACGGGCAGGACGGTGCAAAGCTGGTTGGCGCATACGCCAAGATGCCAAGATATTACAAGGATATTGGCAAAGTTGCCGATATAGATCTCAGGATCCTAAGCTGTATGACCAAATACATGGGATATGACCCCAAAGATAAGAAATTCAAAAAGAAATACACAAAGAAGCTGAGGGTACCTCTTTCCACATATGTGGCAACTCTAAGCAACGGAATGGAAATAAGTGTAAAGCTTGACGATCCTCAAGAAAAGGAAATGTACGAATACGGCAAAAAGCTCTGGTTCATGAGGGTCGGCGGAAGGGACTTCTCCTGCGGTATCTGCCACACCGTGCTGGCAGGGCAGAGGATCAGGCTTCAGGGACTTCCCAACCCCGTTAAGCAAAAGTCCTACAATCACTGGCCCGCATACAGGTTCGGTTCCGACAGGATGTGGACCATGGAAGATAGGGTAAGAAGCTGTTTTAAAGCCTACCTGCTTTCTGTGAATCAGTGGGACCCGAAGAAGGACTGGGTGAAGAAGCCGCCGCCTTACGTTAAAGAGGTCATAGCTATTGAGCTCTTTATGAAGCACGCATCTAACGGCGGTGTAATTGAGGTTCCCGGACTCTTAAGGTAAAGGAGGGGCGAAGATGAAGAAGTTTTTAATGATAGGTTCAGTTCTCGGTGCCGGGCTTATAGTTGCCTGCCAGCCGGCGGCAGAAAAGGCTGAAGCACCTAAAGCTGAAAAGAAGAAGCTAAGCAAGTATGAAAAATTCAAGATGGCCCTCGCAAAGCAGGACAAGTATCAGAAGGCATGTTCCAATCCCAAACAGCTCGTTCCTGAAGGAATAGATATTGAAACCTTCAAGAAGGAGATGCTGGCAACGGTCAAGTTTCCCGAGGGCGGTGTTGTTGGTAAGAATATCAAGAGAGGTGAAAAGCTCTTTGGCGATCCCAAGAGAGGTGGAAAGAGCAGAAGGGGTAACTGCTACGCCTGCCACTGCGGAGATCCTAAAATCATTGCCTGCGGTAACATAGGTCCGACTCTTAGAGGATATGGAAATAAAGGAATTGATCCCAAAGACACCTACATCAGGATTTATAATTCCTGGGCTGTACAGCCATGTTCGGTCATGCCAAGGCTGGGGTATCATGGAATACTCAAGCCTGAGGAGATAGCTGACATTGTTGCCTACATGCACGATCCCAACTCACCTCTCAATAAGTAACCACGATCATAAAGGGGGCGGTCACGCCCCCTTAATTTATAGAGGATTTGAAAAAGGAATTCCTTATCACTTTATTAAGATTGGAGGTGATGGCAGATGCACTTAACGAGAAGAGATTTCCTTGAGCTTGCTATCGTTACCGGAGCCTACCTGACCGCTAACCCGGCTCTAACTCTGGCAAAGATGGATTACGACGATATCATGCGCTTCAAGCCCGTTGGAAACGTTACTCTTCTCTTCACAACGGACATGCACGCACACCTCAAGCCCCTGTACTTTGCAGAGCCGATGAACCTCGTCGCACCAAAAAAGCTAAGAGGACTCCCGGGATATATCACCGGTAAAGAATTCCTCAAGTTTTATAAAATAAGCCCGGGTACTCTTGAGGCATACTTCACAAGCTGCAGTGCCTTCCCCGAACTTGCGAGAAAGTTCGGGAAAATGGGTGGAGCTGCGTACATCACCCGGATCATCAAGGACGTGATTGAAGAAAGGGGAAGGGATAAGGTTCTGGTTATGGACGGCGGTGATACCTGGACAACCACAGCCATCGGAACCTTCACCAACGGAAAATCTGTGGTTGACTGGATGACCTATACGGGCTATGACCTCTTCGTTGCCCACTGGGACTTCACTTTCGGAAAAGAAATTTTCCTTCAGAGAATTGAGGACTTAAAGAAAGGTGGCTGTGAGTTTATTACCCACAACGTTGTTGACGAGCTCTGGGGTGAGCTCGTTTTCAAACCCTATACCATAAGGGAAGTTGGGGGTGTAAAACTCGGTATCATCGGAAGCTCATTCCCCTTCACAACCCTTGCAAACCCCAAGCAGTTTGTTGAAGGCTGGAGCTTCGGTATCAGGGAAGACCAGCTCCAGCAATTCGTAGACGAGCTCAGAGAACAGCACAAGGTTGACTGCGTCATATGTCTGACCCACAACGGCCTGCCCCTTGACCTCAAGCTTGCAAAGGTAGTTAAAGGGATTGACATAATCATTTCAGGTCACACCCACGACGTCACTCCAAAAGCGGTGAGGGTTGGGAAGACCCTTGTTTTAATTGCCGGGTCCCACGGAAAGTTTGTGGGAAGGATAGACCTGGATATTAAGGGCAAGAGGATACGCAAATACAGGTTCAAGCTTTATCCTGTTGCTACCAACCTCATCAAACCAGACAGAGGTGCTCAGAAGATCGTTGATAAGTACTACAAGGAGATAGGCAAAAAATACAAGCTTGACGAAGTTATCGGCACAGCCGAGGTCATGCTTTACAAGAGGGATACCTTCTTCAGTACATGGGACTGGCTCGTTGGTGAGGCGATCTCAGACTATTACGGTGGTCTTGATGTCGTAACCTCACCTGGCTACAGATGGGGAACCACAATACTCCCAGGCCAGGAGATCACAAGAGAGCACGTTTATGACTACACGGGTATTACCTATCCCCTCGTCTATGTAATGAAGAGAACTGGCAAACAGCTAATGGAAGTGTGGGAAGACGTTGCTGACAACGTTTTCAATCCAGACCCCTTCTACCAGCAGGGTGGTGACATGTCAAGGCTCTGGAACGTTGAATATGAGATTGAGGTCAACGGACCTCAGTACAAGAGGATAAAGAGAGCATGGATAGGAGGGAAGCCCCTTAAAGAGAACAAGGAATACATGTTTGCAGTGTACGGTGGACCTCCGCCACCTCCAGATGCAATCCATCCTGATTACAAGCCCGTTCCCGTCTATGACATCCTCATTGATTACATAAAGAAGAAGAAAAATATCAGCGTCAGGACAAAGCCAAATGTCAAGGTCCTGGACGTTCCTTACACTACCTACGACCAGTGCTACGGCAGGGGTGCCTGATTCTTGAAGGCAATACTTTTTCTGGCGGGGGGCGTCCTCGCCGTTTTTCTGTTCTTATTCCTTGTCAGAAAGTACGTGGCAACCCCTGAAAACATACTCTTTTACTCGGTCAGCTCAGAAAAAGATCTGAGTGTGGCTTCCCGGTCGGTGACCCGCAAACTCGGCGAAAAAGGGATACCCTCCAGTGTGATTGAAGAAAACGCTGAGTATGTGGAAATCCTTACATGCAATGCAGAGGAGCTATCTCAGATCCTTATCAAGGCTCCCTTCTTTGCCCTTCTTATTCCCTGCAAGGTTCTTCTCCACAAAGAGGAAGGGAAAACCAGAGCAGTGATGGTAAAGGAACCCCTCTTCATCAGGTACTACAGCAAAACCCTTGATGAAAGGGAAATAAGGAAGATCATCGAAACCTTCCACAGGGTCAGAATAGCCCTGGGTGAAGCGATGAGATGAGAGGGTTTGTAATCGCCCTGGTTCTTACTGTCAGCACCCAAATCTTTGCCGGAGACAATCCCTTTGAAGTGCGGTTTTCAATTAGTGGCAAGTTCAGCGACGTCAGGAAAGCTCTTTCACAGGTTCTGGAGCAGAAAGGTTTTAAACCCCGGGTGATCACTATTAAAAAAGATCCACCGAGGCTTGAGGTCCTTGACTTTTGCGATGACAGGCCACCGCAGGAACTTCCTGAACTCACCGTGCTCTACCCCTGCAGGATATACATCCTTGAGGGAGAAAGGGGAACAAGGGTAGGAATGATAAATGCAGATGCCATAACTTCCGCATTCAGGGATCGACTGTCCGATGGAACAATTACAAGTATCAAAAATTTAGCCAAGAGGGTACGATCAGCAATAAAAGAGGTGAAGAAGAAATGGGAAAGGTGATATCTTTCTTTTTAATTCTCATAACGACCGCCTTCGGCGGTGATTATCCAGAACATGTTTCTAAGACATTGAAAAAAATAGAGAAAGATATATACGGTGTCTTCGGTGTCTATGAGCAGGTGAGTTACAAAAACAGAGGATTTATATCTAACGCCTACTTTGTCATAACAGATGAAGGGGTTGTTGTAATAGATGCCCTGAGCACTTACAAGCTGGGCAAAGAGCTGGTGGAGACCATCAAAAAAGTTTCCAGCAAGCCCATCAAATTTGCTGTGATAACCCACTACCACACTGACCATTTTTATGGTGTAGGTGCCTTCAAAGAGGTAGGCGCTGTAGCAATTGCCCACGAGTGGGCGGATGAGTATGTTTCAAAGGAATCAAGCTGGAACTTCTATGAGGCAAGGAAAAAGATACTCAAAGACCACATGGACGGTACAAAGATGGAGAGCACCCACATTACCATTGACAGCGGGCTTAAGATAAACCTTGGCAAAGAAACCATTGTTGTCAGACAGTTCTGCAAGGGTCATACCGCAGGTGACATCATGGTCTGGATCCCCGAAAAGAAGGTCCTCTTTGGCGGTGATATCGTATTTGATGGGAGGCTCCCGTTTCTGGGATCGGGCTTTTCAAAGTCGTGGCTCAAGTGCCTTGACAAAATTCTTGAACTGAAGCCAAAGTACCTGCTACCCGGCCACGGAAAGCCCATGCTTACAGAAAAAAGGATCCTTGACAGAGTCCGGTGGACGAGGAAGTATATCTCCGATCTCAGGAACACTATAAGGAAGATGATTGAAGAGGGGAGAGACCTTGACTACATCAGGGACAACATCAACACAGCCCTGATAGAGATTGACCCGATGTATGCTCAGGTCCCCGTCTTCTTTGACGTCAATCCAGTAAATGCCTACTACGTTTACTTTGAGATTGAGAATGAGCTCATAGAGGAAGGTCAGTAAAGACAAAGGTCTGTTTCCTTCCTACAACCCTTGAGGCAGGTATTGAGGGATCCCTCTTGAGGAGCTTCTTGAGAGCCTCCTCTTTCTTCTCTCCGAGAACAAGGAAGGCAATGATCCTTGTTGTTCTTAATACTTCATAGGTCATGCTTATCCGGATGAGACCATCGGGACCCTCTGTGATACAGGCTGTGTTTCCGCACTTGTTACACATAATTCCGGGAAAGAGAGAGGCCGTGTGACCGTCTTCCCCGAGGCCAAGGAGGGCAAAGTCAAGAGCTCCGAACTCTGAAAGGGCGTTGGCAAAGTCCTGACAGGCAGTTTCGGGGGTAAGCTCAGTGTTGATTTTCCTTATTCTTGCTTCCTCGCCGAGATTTTCCCTTATCATTCTGTAGTTACTCCTGGGGTCATCAAGGGGGACGTACCTTTCGTCGGTTGGAAAGAATATGGCGTTATCCCAGTGAACGAATTTCTGGGAAAGAAGGCGATACAGCGGTGCAGGGGTATTTCCACCCGCAAGGGCGGCTTTAAAGACTCCTCTCTGGCCAACCGCCTCGTCTGCCAGCTCAAGGATGAGGTCTGCTAACTTGAGGATAACCTCGCCCGCTTCGCCCTTAACAAGCCTATAGAAGTATCCATTCCCTCCCATCCTTCCTTATCAAAACCTCCGCCTCTCTGGGACCCTCGCTCCCCGGCTCGTACTCGGGGATATTAATATCATAATTCCATTTCTGGATAATGGGATCTATGATCTCCCATGCAAGCTCCGCCTCGTCCTCCCTTATAAACAGAGTCTGATCCCCTTCAAGGATATCCTCAAGGAGGGTCTCGTAGGCTTCCGGGGGCTCGTTCCCAAAAACCTCATCAATGCTGAGTTCCATACTCTTCTCTAAGGAACAGCCAAGGAGACCCTGAGGGGGCATGGTCTGGAAGAAGAAACGAACCCTGTTCCGGGGTGCTATGTCAAAAACAAGCTTGTTGGGCGCAGGTGTGCATCCTATCAGCCTGCTGAAAT
>JALTVH010000068.1 GCA_027049085.1 Aquificaceae bacterium
GCATCCTGGGCTTTGAAGATGTGAAAAAGGCGGCAGAGGAAATTCAGAGGGCTTACAAGGAAACAATGAAGGAACTGATGCTTCTTGGACAGCTATAATTTTATTGAGGAGGGCTGGCGATGCCTCTTGAACCGGGCACACAGGCACCGGACTTCACAATGAGAGACCAGGAGGGCCAGGAGTGGATCCTCTCAAAGATAGAGGGCTACAGGTTTCTGATCTTCTACAAGGTTACCTGCCCAACCTGTCAGCTTACCCTCCCGTTTATTGAGAAGCTCTACCAGTGGTACGGAGACAGTGTGAATATTTTCGGGATCATTCAGGACCCGCCCAACAAAGCAAAGGAATTTATGAATAACTACGGGCTTACCTTCCCCCAGCTCATAGATGCGCCTGATTATCCCACTTCTATCAAGTACGACGTTCAGGTTGTGCCCACTTACTACCTGATTGATCCCGAAGGGAAGATCATAATCTCGCGGGAAAGCTTTGTAAAAAAAGAGCTTGAAGATCTCAACCACCAGCTTGCCCAAATAGCAGGCAAGGAAGTCAACCCCCTCTTTGAGGATGTTAGCGTTCCTGCCTTCAAGGCAGGCTGAGGTTCTCGCAGCAGGCGCTGAGGCTCAGCGCCAGAAAAGAAATACCTTTGGTTAATTAATTGTGTTGGAGTGCTACAATGGAAAAGAAGTTATAGAGGGAGAAGGATTAAAGGAACGGAAAGCTTACTACGAAAAGCTAATGGGTTGGTTGCTTGCAGGTTTCCTTGCCCTTATAGGAGGTCTATCGGGACTTATTATTGGAGGCCTTGAAGATGTGAGATTAATACTGTTTATAATCGGAATTCTGGTTTTGCCGTTTTTCTTTAGTGCTATTTTACTCTTGCATTTTTCAATCATTGACATTATTAGAAAGATGGAGGAAGGATATGGAAATTAGAGATGTGATAGCTGTGGCAGGTATTCTTTTTATGGGAGCCTCTCTTATATACCTATTATGGACCATCCGCTCGTCTGTTGAAGGTGAAAAGAAAAGAACCTCTGGGCTATGAACACATGGGAAATGACGTCCGTCGGATTCAAGCGATATAGCTGAGGTCTAAGCGGTCGCCGTATTTTTTGAT
>JALTVH010000069.1 GCA_027049085.1 Aquificaceae bacterium
AGGACCATGTCGGTGTCGGGGTCATCGTCGTGGTTGACCTCCATGATGTAGGTGTAGGAATGGTAATCCTTTCTGAACCTGTTTATGACCTCTTCAAGGAAGTCCATTACTCGGTCACTTCAATTGCACCGTGCATCCCTTTCTCTCTGTGGCTGGGGAAAAAGAGGAGCTTTTTGTCACAGTAAAACTCAAAGACTCCCACCTTAGTGGGGGTGAAGGTGATCTTCACAGGCTTTTCGGGGTCTATCTCAACGTCAAATTGCATGCCCGCATCGGGGTAGTTCATCACGATGTTGTGGGGAACCACTGCACTTTCCCTTATGATCACAAGCTCAACGGGCTGGTCCCTCCTGACTACTATGTAGGAAGGTTTGTAGTAGTAGCTCCCAGCTCTTATATAAACTCTCTGGACGCCGTCGCTGTCCGGGACCGCTATGAACCTTTTGCCTCCCTCGTGGCTCGCAAAGACAAGGGAGACTGAAACTCCAAAGATGAAGAATTTTAAAGGGTTCATGGCTCGCCACCTCCCTTTGTAGTAAATTTAATTGTGAAATCTGAGAAGGGGGATGGGGAGAGATACTCTCAGGCTCGCAAAGGAAAGGCTTTCTTTAGCTGAGCATGCTTTCTCTCAGGGACTTTACAACACCATGGCTTCTGAGCTTTACTTTGCTCTTTTTATTCTGATGAGGGCTGTCCTTACGGAAATTGAGGCCAAGAGGTGGAAAAACACAGGAATATTCTCTGAATTCTCAAGGATGTGCATTGATAAGAAAATCCTGGATAAGAGAAAATATTGAAGGAACTTGGCGAGGTTTATCAGAACCTTTACTATATGCGGAGGAAAGTTGATTATGGGGGTGGGGTTGACAGCTTTGACATAGAGTCCCTGGGAAATTATCTTTCTTTCGTAAGGGAGGTGTTTGAAATTGTTGAAAGTAGAGTGGACATCTGAGGTCCTTGAAAAGATCAGGGACCTTCCTTTTGTTGAAGATGTTGAAATAATGACTGAACTTCCCGAGGACGTTGAAGGGGATCTCGGAATCAGGATAAAGCTAAAAAAGGAGGCTGGTAAGTATCCCGTTGGCAGGACTATTTCAAGAGTTCTCAATGAAATAAGC
>JALTVH010000070.1 GCA_027049085.1 Aquificaceae bacterium
GGGCATGAAACTCCTTAAAGATCTGAACATCCTTAGGGAGGTTGTCCTCAAAGTATGATCTCAGATCCTCATAACTTCCTGTTATCCCAAAGACCCTCTCCATTATCCTTGCTGTGTAGGCATCAATCACAAAGAAGGGCCTCCCTCCTGCATAAAGGAGGATGGCATCGGCGGTCTCAGGTCCTATGCCTCTGATTGAAAGGAGTTCCTCCCTTGAGATGGAGGCCACCTTATCAATGGGGCTAAGAGCTTTGCAGACCTCCTTTAGCCTCTTAGCCTTCTGGCGGTAGTAACCGCTCGGTCTGATGAGCTCTTCCAGGCTCTGGAGGGGAAGTTCAATTATGGCTCTGAAGGAGAGAAGAGAATTCTTTTTCAGGTTCTCAAGAGCTTTTGCCACATTTTTCCAGCTCGTGTTCTGGGTAAGGACAGCACCTATGACTATCTCTTCCCTCGGATCTGATCCATTCTTTCTGTGGTACTGATCATCAACGGGCCACCAGCCTTGGGGACCGTAATGGTCATAGAGAATCCTGTAAAGCTCAGGGAGTTCCAGCCTTAAACTTCTCAAGCCTGCTCACCCTCACGTCGGAGACAAAAACTACCCCCGAGTGCTCAGAAAGGAGAGGTGTAACTCCCTCAAGAACAGCTTCCACTTTCTCTTCGGGCATGACGGAAATGACCATAACAAGAGTGTCTTCCTCGTTGAAGAGGAGGTGTCCTTCGTGAAAACCATGGGAACCTTTGCCTGAGAGGTTGTGAATTATCGTGTATCCGCTGACCTGTGCCTTCTCAAGGAGGTCTGTAATAATTGAGAGGTGTTCTCCCTTCACTATTATCTCAACCTTTTTCAGCTCGTAGAGCCTCAGTTCTCCCATAGCGCCACCTCCTTAATCTCCTGCTCTCTCCACTCCCCTTCAATGAACCGCCAGACCTTAGAGCTAAGGGGGTCAATTATAAATACGTTGATCCACCTGTTCTCAACAAGATTCCTCACCTGATAAACCCTCTCAATAACACCTCTTGCAAACTCAAAGGGTGCATATATCAGGGTGATTAGCCTGATGGGATAGTGGTAGGGCTCATCCCTGCGCCATAGGGTCTGGTAGGGAAGTC
>JALTVH010000071.1 GCA_027049085.1 Aquificaceae bacterium
GCATTCTTGGCGGAAAGGTAAAAGAAGGGCATGTTGTGGTTATCAGGTACGAGGGTCCAAAGGGCGGACCCGGAATGAGGGAGATGCTCTCCCCCACCTCCGCAATAATGGGAATGGGACTCGGAGAAAAGGTCGCTCTTATCACGGACGGCAGGTTTTCTGGCGGAACGAGAGGTGCCTGCGTGGGACACATTTCCCCGGAAGCGGCATCGGGCGGACCCATCGGTGTTGTTGAGGACGGTGATGAGATACTAATTGACATCCCCGCAAGGAGAATAGAACTGCTCATTGAAGAGTCCGAACTCAGAAGGCGCCTTGAGAACTTCAAACCGAAGCAAAAAGAGATTCCGAGTAGCTGGCTGAGGCGATACGCCAAGATGGTTACTGATCCATCCAAGGGAGCGGTCCTTCAGGCTTGATCCTGTTTATAACCATCTTCTTCGTAATTTACGGTCTGCTCAATTTTTATGTTTACAGTAAGGTCAGCTCTGGTTTAAGTCTGCCCCGGGGCTGGCGAATCCTTCTGTTTGCACTGCTTTTCCTCAATACAGTCTCACCTGCGATATGGCGGACTATTGACAGGCTCGGTAACACCGACCTTACTCTCGTTACAGCCTTCACGAGTCTCTTCCTGATGGGCGTTGTCATTTACTTCTTTTTAACCAGCCTTGTCTTTGATCTCATCGGCAGGATCACAAAGCTGAGCGCAGGGACAAGACTCAAGCTCACTCTTCTGGCAACTGTGGTACTCAGTATTTACAGCCACTTTGAAACCTACAACCTTGAAGTTCTGCGGTATGAGGTAACCACACCGAAGATCCCCCAGGGAGAGGATATAAAGATACTCCACATCTCAGACCTTCACCTCGGACCTGTGATGAGGGACCAGAGAGTGAACATGGTCCGTGAGGTTTACAGGAGAGAAAAACCAGACCTCATCGTTGCGACGGGCGACATGGTTGATGGAAACATGAGGGGGCACGACGGCCTTGCAAAGATGCTGGCACAGATGAAACCGCCCCTTGGGAAGTTTGCTGTCCTTGGAAACCACGAGTTTTACAGGGGCTACAGGCAGGCTATAGACTTTCTGGAGAGGGCGGGGTTCA
>JALTVH010000072.1 GCA_027049085.1 Aquificaceae bacterium
TGTATATAAACGCACCTAATGCTGATGTAATTATTCAGGATTCAAAGTTTACAAATAACCAGTCAAAGGCATCACCCAGCACAGGAGGGGCTGTTAGTGTTACTGCTCAAACCCTGACACTCAGGAGGAATACCTTTGATTCAAATTCAACCCAAAGCAAAGGGGCAGGAGACAATGGAGGTTCCGTCTATATAAACGTAACGGGTAACGTAACAATTGAAAAAAACATAATTAAAAACAATCTTGCGGGAAATGGGGGCGCCATATACGGCAAGGGGAATACGGGAGGTTCAAAGGTTACCTTGGTTAACAATCTTATTTACGGCAACTCTGCGAACTTTAACGGGGGCGGAATTTACTGGAAGGTTGGGAACGGCAAGATAGGGCTGATCAACAACACAGTAACGATGAATGGCGGGGACACAACCTATCCCACAGACAACGGAGGGGGTGTGTATATCAGCCTTGAGGGCTCAAATGCTGAGGCAATTGTGTATAACAACATAATTCACGGAAACAATGCAGATACGAATGGCCAGGAGGTTTACATAACCGAATCAGTTGTGAGCCTTGGGACAGATGTTCAGAATAATCTCTTTAGTAGCACGGCAAATGCCTTTTATGATAGAGGCAATACAACCCCGCCCGCATCCAACAAAAGGCAGGACCCTGCCGGATTCAAAGACTCAGGGGCGGAAGACTTTGACCTGGTCTCAACATCCCCCGCTATTGACCTTGGCGATGACCCGACGGGGACAGGATTCAGCCTTCCGAGCGAAGATTTTGAGGGTACAAGAAGGAGCATTGACGGCGACGGGGACGGAACAGGGCAGATAGACGCTGGTGCCTATGAATTTGGTTTTGAAATTCTGGTTAGCAAGACCGGCACAGGGTTTGCAACCGTGGTTTCCACATCGCCCTCTTCTCTGATCTACTGCGGGAACAACTGTACAAACAAATTTGATAAAGGCATAGATGTAACCCTTCAGGTTCAGGACCTGGTTGATACTGAGTTTCAGGGATGGGGAGGAGACTGCGCCCCCTGCGGAACATCCACAACCTGCACCCTAACTTCTCTTTCTTCAAACAAAACCTGCTCTGTTCAGTTAGCATACGTGGGTTCTCCTTCCCAGGAAGCTCAGGGATGTGGCGGAGGGGGCGGTGGTAATGAAGAACAGGGCTGTCAGAGTGTTTGGGCTAACCAGCTTCTCTTAATGATCTTACTTCCGCTAATACTCACTTTCAGGACACTCATGAGAACCTTGAGGAAGAGAATATCCTGAAGAATTCCGAAACCTCTCCCCTTTCAAGGTAGTCAAGGGTTATCTTTGCACCGGATGGAGCCCAGAGTATGCCGTTGCGGAAGTGACCCGTCAGGAGGGCGTAGTTTTCACCAAGGTCAAAGATCGGCTTCTCATCGGGGGTTGCTGGCCTGAAGCCAGACCTCACGTCCACGAGCTCAGCCTTCGCGAGGGAGGGAAGAACCGACAGGGAACCGCTGATTAGCTGACCTGCCCCCTCAAGGGTTATCCTTGTATCAAAGCCCGCATCCTCGGAAGTTGCTCCTATAAGGAGATAACCATCCTTGGGAATTATGTATGCCCTCTCTGAGAAGAGTACCCTTGAAAGCTCAACCCCCTTGGCTCTGAGGATCTGTCCCTTCTGGGGGTAAACGGGAACCTCAAAAAGGGACCTGCTCCAGGAACCGGGTGCAAAAACGTAGAAGTCCGAAGAATACTCTTTTTTGTATCCTTTCACCGCGCCTACGGCGCGGTCCTTCCAGAGAATTTCAACAATGTCATCTATCTCAATCTTCACGCCGAGGTTCTCCATGGCAAAGATAAGGGCGTCCATAAGTCGCTCCGCATCAACGTTGCCTTCTTTTTCAAAAATCCATGCACCGAGGACCTCATCGCTCAGATGGGGCTCAATTTTCCTTGCCCCCTCGGGACCGAGTTCTTCAACACTGAAACCCTTTTCCTTCATCTTAAGGGCGTAATCTTCAATACTCTCAAGCATCTGGTGTGAGAAGGCAAGGCGCAGAATTGCCCGACTCCCTTCGTAGAAGATCTTGAGCCTTGAGACCTCTTCAAGGCGCCTTATAAAGTCGTCGTACAGGTCAAGGCTGAGGAGGGATAGGTCAAGGAGTTCATCCTCAAGGAGCTCGGAAAAGGGGGCGAGCATACCTCCCGCAACCCAGGATGCGCCCTCCTCGTAGTTGCGGGTAATAACTCTTACACTGTGGCCTGCGAGGGCGAGCTCAAAGGCACAGGAGAGTCCAATTATTCCGCTTCCGACAACAATGACGTTCATACAAAGGTAATATAATTTCACAAAGGCATGAATGCGATAGGGATAATCCTTTTTGCCCTTCTCATGTATGCCTTTGGATACTTCGTGTACTCACGCTATCTGTCTCAGAAGGTTCTTGTCCTTGACCCTGAAAAGACTACACCTGCAAAGGAATATGAGGACGGCGTTGATTACGTTCCCACCAACAAGTGGATTTTGCTGGGGCACCACTTTACCTCAATAACGGGTGCTGGACCCATTGTTGGGCCTGCTATAGCAGTAATCTGGGGATGGTTACCAGCACTTCTGTGGGTTGTTCTGGGTGCTGTGATAGTGGGTGCGGTTCATGATTTTGGTGCTCTCTTTACTTCCATCAGGCATAAGGGAAGGTCGATTGGAACGATCCTCGGAAGGTACGCGGGTGAAAGGGCAAGGGTTCTCTTTCTTTTACTGATACTTGCGCTCGCAATCCTCGTGAATGCTGTTTTTGCCTATGTTATAGCTGTTCTCTTCATCAAGTTCCCTTCAAGCGTCATTCCTGCATGGACTATCGTTCCTCTTGCTATACTCTTTGGCCTTAGTGTATACAGGATAAAGGTTAACTTTCTGATTCCCACGGTGTTCTTTCTTTTGATCCTCTACCTTGCCATTTATGCAGGAACAAAGCTACCCATAGATATTAAACCTGTAGCTTCAGTCATCGGCCTTGAGCCGATAATGCTCTGGATAGTTATTCTTTTTGTTTACACCTTCTTTGCAAGCTCACTCCCAGTGTGGATCCTCCTACAGCCGAGGGACTTTCTCAATGGCCTTCAGCTTGTGATCCTTCTCGGGCTTGTCTATCTCGGAGCTGTTTTTGCCAACCCTTCAGTAAAGGCACCGGTGATAAACCCCTCACCAGAGGGGGCACCGCCAATATTTCCTTTCTTGTTTATCACGATAGCCTGCGGTGCTCTCAGCGGATTTCATGCCCTTGTATCATCGGGCACAAGTTCAAAACAGCTTGAGAAGGAGACAGATGCAAGGACTGTAGGATATCTCGGCTTCCTTGGTGAGAGTTCCCTTGCGGTTGCGGTGATCATAGCCTGCACTGCAGGTCTGACCATGTTTTCTGCTGAGAGATTTTCTCAGCTTTACGGGAGCTGGGCATCAATAAAGGGATCAGCCATACCTGCGGTGGTTGAAGGGGGTGGCAACCTTATATCCTCCCTTGGAATTCCCCACGAGCTTTCAACAACCCTAATTGCAACACTTATCGTACTATTTGCTGCTACCACAATGGACACAAGCGTCAGGATTCAGAGGTACATTCTCAACGAGCTCGGAACCCTTTATGAATTAAACCCGTTGAAAGGCAAATGGGTAGCTTCTGGAGTTTCGGTTCTGACCTCAATGGGATTGGTTCTTGCCAAGGAAGGGGGAAAGGGCGGACTGCTCCTCTGGCCGGTTTTTGGTGCGGCAAATCAGCTCCTTGCGGGGCTTGCCCTACTTGTGACATACCTCTACCTGAGATTTTCAGGAAAACCAACGGCGCCTTTCCTGATCCCTCTGATCGGGGTGATAATCATTACATCAACAGCAATGGCGATCAATGCGGTCAACATGTTCAATAAGGGAGACCTTCTCTTATCAGGCGTCAGTGCAATCATCCTGCTCCTTGAAGTGCTGATCGTCTTTGAATCTATCAAGGCTGTCAGGAGCGGGGAGCCAAAGGGAGAGCTGGCATGAATCTGGCAGAGATTCTCAGAGAGTTTTACAGGCTCAAGTTCGGTCAGGCGCTGACGAGGTCGGCAAGAGAGCTGGATGAGGTTTTACTTTTTTTTCTGTTCTCTGACTACTTTGGTCTTCCTAACCCTTACAGGGTATTTTTTCTGGAAGCTCTCCCTTTCTTCATTGAGGACTTCCACAACTGGCACAGAAGGATGGGAATGAGCAGATCGCCTCTTGAGTGGATAAGATGCTGCTGAGCTGTTATATTAATTAAGAGGAGGAATGAGATGCCATTTATAGGCAACATATCCCTTCCGGAGCTGTTAATAATACTCGCCATAGTCTTTGTCCTCTTCGGAGCTTCAAGGCTCCCGGAGGCGGGAAGGGCTCTTGGTTCCGGGATCAGGAACTTCAAAAAGGCTCTTTCCGGTGAGATTGAGGAGGAAGAGAAAAAGATAAAAGAGGTTAAGGCTGAGGAGGTCAAGGAAGAAACAAAAGAATCAGCCAAGGCAAGCTGAATTAATAGCTCAGCCTTCAAGCCTAATTAGCAGCACGGCCTCTCCCTTTACAACCCCTCCTCTCTCTTTGATAATCTCTATAATTTGGTGGGGCGCTCCCCTTATGTACTCTTCATGAACCTTGCTCAGCTCCCGGGCAACACATACTTGCGAGTTGGGGATAACCTCCGCCATCACGGAAAGGGTTTTGAGAAGTCTGTGGGGGGATTCAAAGAAAATCATTGTTGTGTTCCTGAACCGATCAAGACCCAGTAAAAACTTTTTGAGTCCTTTCCTGGGCAGAAAGCCGCAAAAGTAAAAGCTATCGGTGGGAAAGCCTGAACCAACAAGAGCTGTGATAACAGCGGAAGGTCCCGGGAGAACTTCAACCTCAATACCCTGCTCAATGCATTCCCTTATAAGGAGGTAGCCGGGATCTGAGATTGCGGGCATACCCGCATCGGTCACAAGGGCAACATCTTCCTTCTCAAGGACGGAGAGTATTTTGGGCAGGGTTTTCCTTTCCTTTGGATCGTAATGAGGGATCAGCTTTTTGCCCTTTATCTCATAGTGATTGAGGAGTTTCAAAGTCCTGCGTGTATCCTCACAGGCTATAACTCCGACCTCCCTGAGAATATCAAGAGACCTGAGAGTTATGTCTTTCAGGTTTCCAATGGGCGTTGGCACAACGTAAAGCTTACCCATCGGATTCAAAGAGGGCAGTGGTGAGGTACTTCTCACCGCCGTCGGGAAAAACAGTCACTATTACAGCCTTTTCTTTCCTCTCCGTCAGCTCCTTTGCAAGGTTAAGGCAGGCTTTAAGCACAGCCCCCGATGACTGTCCCGCAAAAATTGCCTCTTCATGAACCAGCTTCCTTGCCCAGTAATAGGCATCCTCCGTTTCAACGAAGATCGTTCTGTCAAGGAAATTCTCATCAAAGATCCCTGGCTTTATGGAGCTCTCAATGTGCTTGAGCCCCTCTATTCCGTGGAAGGGGTAGGCGGGCTGAACGCCGATGACCTGAATATCGGGGTTGTAAACCTTGAGTCTCCTTCCCGTTCCCATTATTGTTCCGCCCGTCCCAATTCCCGCTACGAAATGAGTGATCCTCCCTTCCGTCTGATTCCAGATCTCAATTCCAGTTGAGTAAAAGTGAGCCTTCCAGTTTGCGGGGTTGTTGTACTGATCAAGATAGACATAGCGGTCAGGCTCCTTTTCCACAAGCTCTCTTACGTAGAGAATGGCACCGTCCGTCCCCTCAAGGGGGTCAGTCAGGTAAACCCGGGCACCGTATGCCTGTATGATCCTCTTTCTCTCCTCACTTACGTTTGCTGGCATGGCCAGTTCAACGGGAATATACAGGGCTGAACCAACCATAGCAAGGGCTATACCCGTGTTCCCTGAGGTCGCATCAATAACCACCTGCCCCTCCCTTATCCTATTCTCTTCAAGGGCGTTCAGAAACATACTTAAGGCAGGCCTGTCCTTAACAGAACCTCCAGGATTAAAGCTTTCAAGCTTGGCGTAGATCTCAATATCAGGACTTATATCATCGGGGATGACCTTTGTGAGCCTGACAAGGGGGGTGTTCCCCACAAGG
>JALTVH010000073.1 GCA_027049085.1 Aquificaceae bacterium
ACGTCCCCAAGAAAAGCGGTCTGCCAGAGGAGAACCTTCACCTCTTAGAAGGGACGAAGCTTGCTATGTCAACTATGTACCACTTATTGGCATCCTTCATCACAACGAAGGTCAGGATCCTCTCAATCTCCTCTTTTTCCTCAATGCGAACTTTTACAAGAGCTGTTTTATCTCCAACCATCTCCGTATCCTTTACCTCAACCTCCTTTACACCACCTCCTATAGTTGATAAGGCACAGGCAAGAAGTTCGGTGGATTTTATCTCCGCAAACTGGATTGGCAGTTTAAGGTCCTTAGCAAGAGAGTCTCTGTAAGAGGGATGAAGGTATTTTATTGCCTCCATCCCCTCGCCTTCCCTAACCTCCTCAAGGAATTCCTCCACAACCTCACGGGCATCTCCTGAGGAGTCCGCACAGGATTTTATAAAAATAAGGGTGATAAGTATTAGAAGCAGATATCCTCCCCTTCTCATGCTAAAATTATACCTCATGTTTGTCGGCGTTCTCAAAGATAGATATATCAATGAAAAGAGAGTTTCCATTGTTCCTCAGGATGTCCAAAACCTTAAAAAACTTGGTGTTGAGGTACTGGTTGAAAAAAGTGCCGGGGAAGAGGCTGGATTTTCAGATGAGGATTACTCATCGCAAGGTGCAAAAATAACAGACCGTAATGAGGTGTTTGAAAAGGCTGAAGTCCTACTGAAGGTTCGTGCCATTATGGCGGAAGAAGATGAGTTCAGGAAAGAGGCAGAAAACTACAGAGAAAAACTGGTTGTCTCAACGGTAGAGCCCTTTTCTCTCAGTGAAGAAATAATCGGTAAAATTGCCGATCTGAAGATAACCGTCTTTTCCCTTGAGCTAATCCCGAGGATCACAAGAGCCCAGAATATGGACATACTTTCCTCAATGGCAACCATAGCTGGATACAGGGCGGTTATCCTCGGTGCCTATCATCTTAAAAAGATGTTTCCCATGCTAATGACAGCAGGGGGTACCATATTTCCAGCGAAGGTTTTTGTGATAGGAGCGGGGGTTGCAGGTCTTCAGGCAATTGCCACCGCCAAAAGACTTGGTGCGGTCGTTGAGGCATACGATATCAGACCTGCGGTAAAGGAACAGGTTCAGAGCCTCGGTGCAAAATTTGTAGAACTCGGCCTGGAGACAGATAGTGCTGAGGATAGAGGCGGTTACGCAAAAGCTATGGATGAGGAGTTCTACAGAAAGCAGAGGGAGGTAATGACAGAGGTTATAGCCAGAAGCGACCTTGTAATATCTACCGCAATGGTTCCGGGAAAAAGGGCACCGGTTCTTATAACGCGGGAAATGGTAAATAAGATGAAGAGGGGATCGGTTATTGTTGACCTTGCCGCAGAGAGGGGGGGCAACTGTGAGGTAACCGAGCCGGGAAAGGAAGTTGAGGTTGAAGGGGTTAAAATCCTTGGTCCTTTGAATCTCCCCTCCGACCTTCCGAGAGACTCCAGCCAGCTCTTCTCAAGGAATGTGACAAACTTCCTCAAGCTCATGATCAAAGATGGCCGTTTAGATATTGACCTTGAGGATGAAATCCTAAAAGAGACCCTTCTCTTTAAAGAGGGTGAACTGGTTAACGAAAGAATAACACAGGTTCTGGGGGTGAATGGCTGATGGAAGACCTCGTTATGTACCTGACGGTTTTTGTCCTTGCTATGTTCGTTGGCTTTGAGGTTATAACAAAAGTTCCCCCCACGCTCCACACACCCCTTATGTCAGGGGCAAATGCGATTTCAGGAATCACCATAGTGGGAGCCCTTATCTCTGCAGGGTCCCAGCACTCAACTCTTACAACAGTTTTAGGGCTTACAGCCCTTGTATTTGCAACCATCAACGTTGTAGGGGGTTTTCTCGTCACCCACAGGATGCTTGAGATGTTCAGGAGGAAAGACTGACAATGGAAAAGACCCTCGTTAACATAGCCTACCTGATCTCAGCCTCCCTCTTCATCTTTGGACTCAAAAACCTCAGCCATCCAAAGACCGCCGTTCGTGGAAACCTCCTTGGTGCCACAGGAATGCTCATAGCTGTGGTCGTAACTCTCCTTGATAAAAGAATAGTTGATTTCTCCCTTATCATCGCTGGACTCATTGTAGGTGCTCTCATCGGTACTGTTCTTGCCCTCAAGGTTCAGATGACAGCCATGCCCCAGCTCGTGGCAATCTTCAACGGTCTGGGCGGAGGTGCATCGACTCTTGTGGCAGGTTCCGCTCTCTTTGGGTCAGCAACCGAATCACTCCCTTATGACTTCATGACCGCAACAGTGGCATCAGCCCTGATTGGATCGGTGACCTTATTCGGGAGCATTGTCGCCTTCGGGAAACTTCAGGGATTGATCAAGGAAAGACCCGTAAGATACTCAGGAGAACAGCTCGTTAAGGCCTCGGTTGCTGGTATCACCCTTGTTCTTGGTTACTTCCTGATTACTACGCCCGAAATGAAGTTCCTCTTCTGGGCAATTGTTTTCCTCTCTTCGGTTCTGGGAATTCTTCTAACAATAGCGATCGGCGGTGCTGACATGCCTGTGGTAATCGCCCTCCTCAATTCCTACTCAGGCCTTGCGGCATCTGCAACAGGATTTGTACTTGGAAACAACGCACTGATCATTTCAGGATCCCTTGTAGGAGCCTCTGGAATTATCCTAACAAACCTCATGTGCAAGGCAATGAACCGATCTCTCACGAACGTCCTTTTTGGAGGATTCGGTGAGGTCGCAAAAACAGAGGACGATATTTACGAAGGAAAGGTAAAAGCAACCTCCCCGGAAGAGGTTGCCCTGCTCCTTGAAGGTGCAAGGAGAGTGGTTATAGTTCCGGGTTACGGAATGGCAGTTGCCCAGGCTCAGTTTCCCGTCAGGGATCTTTTCAACCTTCTTGAATCAAGGGGAACAGAGGTTGAATTCGGAATCCACCCCGTTGCAGGAAGGATGCCGGGACACATGAACGTCCTTCTTGCGGAGGTTGATATTCCCTATGAGAAGATGAAAGAGTTGGAAGAGATCAACCCCACCTTTGAACAGACTGATGTGGTTATCGTTATAGGGGCAAACGATGTGGTCAACCCCCTTTCTCAGACAGACCCAAAAAGTCCCATTGCGGGAATGCCGGTCCTTGAAGTATGGAAAGCAAAAACCGTGATCGTCATAAAGAGAAGTCTCAGCCCTGGATTTGCCGGGATCCCCAATCCCCTCTTCGCCATGGATAACACGATGATGCTCTTTGCAGATGCCAAAAAAGCAGTTCAGGAAATAGTGAATGCTCTAAAGGAATCATGAGGGAACGAGACAGAGGTAGTAATCTTCCATCCCCTTACCTTTTTTGATCCCCATCAGAAACCTGAAGAACTGACTTTCCGAGTCAGCATATAGCTTACCTGACCAAAGAATGTAGCATCCGGAAAGCTTTGCCTTTAAAGAGGATGGCAGGAGGACTATAGAACCGGGTTTGATCTTCTCCGCTCTGCTCCCCACATGATAAACACGCCTTTCAGAATAGTAGGGCTGGCTTTCAAAAAAGTGCCTGCCTGCGATAAAGTAGATTCTCCTCTTTTCCTGGTCTGCGAACTTTACGATCTCACCTATTTCCCTCTGATGCCTGAAGGACTCAATGTATGGAAGGGATATGGCGGTGGTGTATAGAGTTAGAGCGAGTCCCGCAAAGGCAGGCCTGATCCAGTTTTCGGCCTTTAAGGAGAGAGGCAGGAGGGCAAAGGAAAGTATAAGGGGGATAATTTTTGTTGTGGTCAGAAAAGCCATTCCAAAGAGGGCAAGGGCGCCGAGGAAAAGGATCAGATAAACGGAGTAGGTGCTGATCCTTTCCCATACACCTTCCCTGAGGTAGTGGGCAGTAATTATAGCCATTGCAGGAAAGGCAGGCATCATGTAAGTGGGCAACTTCATGGTGACAAGACTGAACACTATAAGTATGAGAAGAAACCATATTGTAAATAGAAGGAGTTCACGCCTCCTTCCAAGTAATGACCAAAGAGTGCCGATGTAAACGATGAAAGAATATGGAAAAAATGTGGCGGGTATCGTAATGAGGTGGAGATATACAGGGTCAGATTGTATTCCATAAACTCTTTTAAAGTTCTCGTAGTAAAAGGTGCTCAGGAACTCTGAACCGTAGTTGATTACCATATACAGGAACCATATCCCGAAGGGAACAAGAGCAATGAGAATCCCTGCAAGGTAAACCCTTCTAAATATTTCCTTAGGATTCCTGAAAACAAGGTAAAGTCCACCAACAGCAAGGGGAATCAGGAGACCGGGAAGCCACTTGGTAAGCATTCCCAGTGAAGAGATCAGAAAGGCGAGCAGTATAAGGATGTCTTTTTTTCGGGAGTAGCCAAGAAACCACAGGTAAAGGCTCAGAGTTATAAAAAAGGTGAAGGGAATCTCCGGAGTGCTCATCCTTGCGTTGGAGAAGATCTGGGCCGAGGCAAGGAACACAAGCCCAGCGAGGAAGGAGGTCCTCCAGTCAAAAAATTCCTTTGCAAATAGGGCGGTTACAAGAGCTGTCAGAAGTGAAAACATAGCATGAAAGAACCTTATCCCGAATTCGTTCATCCCAAAGAGAAAGACACCGAGGGAAGATATCCACTGGGTCATGGGTGGTTTGTGGAGAAAGGGTTCACCGTTGAAAGGGGGAGCAAGTAAAGGTGCACCCCTAAAAAGCTCTCTAACGCCATCAGCGGTTAATGCCTCATTGGGCATCCAGATCTCATTGAAGCCAAGGTTGTAAAAGTAAAGAATAGCAAAGGAAAGAAGTACCGTAATCCCTACGATCATTCCCTTCCCCTGATCCTGCCATAAATCTTCAGAGGAAGCCCCCAGACCTCCGTAAAGTGTTTTCCCGCTGTGTGGTCAAAGACATCCTTTTCGCTGTACGTGGCAAGATCCTCAACGTAGAGGGAGTTGGGAGAATTCCGCCCCACAACAGTTACCGAACCCTTATAGAGTTTTATCCTGACCTCTCCAGTAACAAGTTCCCCGATCTTCTCCGTCAGTGCATCAAGAGCATTCCTCAGTGGGGAGAACCACAGCCCTTCATAGGCGAGCTTTGCGTAAGTATGGGGAACAAACTCCATAAAACGATGGTGGGTAAATCTATCTGTAACCAATGAAAGAAGCTCTCTGTAAGCCTCATACAAAATTGTGGCACCAGGAGCCTCATAAATTTCCCTGCTCTTGATCCCGACGAGCCTGTTTTCAACCATGTCTATTCTTCCAGCACCGTGTTTTCCGCCAATCTCATTTAGTTTCTCTATCAGGCGGTGAAGTTCAGAAAATTTCTCACCGTTCAATGAAACCGGTACTCCCTTTCCAAAACCTATTTCCACGTACTCGGGTTCATCAGGCGCCCTTTCGGGTGCAACAGTTATCTGGAATGCGTCATCGGGAGGTTCAGCCCAGGGATCCTCAAGGGGACCGCACTCAATTGATACGCCCCAGAGGTTCCTGTCTATGGAGTAGGGCTTTTCCTTTGTTACCTTGACAGGTATACCGTGCCTTTTTGCGTACTCAACCTGCTCTTCCCTGGCTCTGAACTCCCACTCCCTAACCGGTGCAAGAACCTCTATATCAGGATTAAGAGCCCATACAGAGACCTCAAACCTGACCTGGTCGTTCCCTTTGCCCGTTGAACCGTGGGCAACGTAATCCGCACCTTCCTTCCCAGCAATCTCAACAAGTTTTTTTGAAATGAGAGGTCTTGATAGAGAGGCACTCAGGGGATATTTGCCCTCGTAAAGAGCAAGAGCCCTGAGCGTTGGTAAACAGTAATCCCTTGCGAACTCTTCCCTTACATCCTCAACAATCGCCTCAACCGCGCCCGACGCCTTTGCCTTTTCCGGGATTTCCGAGAGTTCCTCTCCCTGACCGACGTCTGCTGTGTAGGTTATTACCTCATATCCTTTATCTGCCAGCCATCTGACTATAACCGATGTGTCAAGACCGCCCGAGTAAGCCAGAACAACCCTCTTTGCCATGTCGCTATTATAACCCAGTCCCTAAGGCCTCAGGACCTCACAAAGCTTAA
>JALTVH010000074.1 GCA_027049085.1 Aquificaceae bacterium
GCTTTACAAAGGTCCTTGAGGTGCACGGACTCGGTTACAGGGTTGCCCTTAAGGGCAAAACCCTTGAGCTTAACCTCGGACTATCTCATCCGGTTCATTATCCTGTCCCTGAGGATGTGAAGATAGAGGTGAAGGATAACGAGATTCACATCCACGGAATAGACAAGCAGAGGGTAGGACAGGTAGCTGCTGAGATCCGAGCTTTCCGCAAGCCCGATGCTTACAAAGGTAAGGGAATTCGCTATAAAGGTGAGGTTCTAAAGCTCAAGCCAGGCAAGGCAGCGGCTAAGAAGTAAGGAGGCTGTAAATGGCTAAGCTAAGCAGACACGCCAAAAGAGCAAGGCGTCACAGAAGGATAAGGAAGAAGGTCTTTGGGACTCCAGAGAGACCTCGTCTTGCAGTTTACAGGAGTCTTAACCACTTTTATGCCCAGATCATTGACGACACACAGGGAAAAACCCTTGTTTCCGCATCAACCCTTGATCCTGATTACATAGAGCTTGCAGGCAAAAGAGGCGGTAAGTCCATTGAAGCAGCAACTAACCTTGCCCAGGTTCTGGTCAAGAAGGCTCTTGATAAAGGTATAAAGAAGGTAGTCTTTGACAGGGGCGGTTTTATGTACCACGGTAAGATCAAAGCTTTTGCTGACAAATGCAGGGAGCTGGGACTTGAGTTCTGAGGAGGAAACCCATGGGTGGAAGAGACATTGACGTCCTGATTGAGAGAAGCAGAAACAGGAACCAGATAGCAGAGCTTGTTGACCAGCTTCAGCTTGAGGAAAGGCTAATTTACGCTAACAGGACCGCAAGGGTTACCAAAGGTGGAAGGAGGTTCTCCTTCAGCGCCCTCGTTGTGGTTGGTGACAGGCGGGGATTTGTGGGCTTTGGTCACGGGAAGGCAAAGGAAGTTCCCCTTGCCATAGCCAAGGCAATAGACCAGGCAAAGAAGAAGATCATAAGGGTTCCGATAATTGAGGGAACCGTTCCCCATGAGGCTGTTGGACACTTTGGACCCACAAAGATAATAGTTATGCCAGCAAGGCGGGGAACCGGTGTTGTTGCAGGTGGTGCGGCAAAGCCCCTCT
>JALTVH010000075.1 GCA_027049085.1 Aquificaceae bacterium
CTGATGAGCAGTTCCCTTGAAAAGTAAAGATTGCGCCTGTTTCCGAGGATGTAATTGTAACCAGGGACCTCAAAGCCGAGATAGGTGGTAAAAAGCATCCTCTGGTCGTGGGCTATCAGGTAGCAGTCTTCTGGCCTGTCAAGATGCCTGAAGGCAAGGACATCCATATACTCTGAACCTGTGATTATTTTGGGGAGAGTCTCAAAAAGGAAATTCAGAGAGGAAGAGAGGAAGGATATGTCTGTATTTTTCATCACGTAACAGCTCGTCTTTTCCGGTGTAGGAAAGAGTTTCCCTCCAATACTCTGGGGGAAGTCGCCAAAGGCTATGTCAAAGTCCTTTTCTTTCATGGCTTTTAAGAGATTTTTAATGCTTCCTGCGTGGGAGGAGAAGGCGGTCTTAATGTCGTAGGCGAAGGTGTATCTGTAAATTATCGGAACAGGGTAAAGTTCCTGAGGTGCGTAGTTCAGATAAGGAATAATCTTGACTGGAAAGATCTGATAAATGAAGAATCCCCAGAGATACAGGGAAAGGATTACCCTTATCCTTTTCATATTCTAAATTTTCGGCTCTTCTCCGGAAATTAACCTCTGAATGTTTGACCTGTGTTTGAAGACTATCAGTGCTGAGATTATAAGAGCCATCAGTATGATGTTTGGCGGATAATCCATAGCAAGGAATACAATGATCGCAGAAAGGGAAGAGAGCATGGATGCAACGGAAACAAATCTTGTTATGTAGAGAGCCATTGCCCAAAGGATAATGAGAATAAGGGCTGGCTTCCAGGAGATCCCCAGAACAACGCCGAAGGCGGTTGCGACTCCCTTGCCCCCTTGGAATCGGTGAAAAACCGGAAACATGTGGCCCAGAACTGCCGCTGTTCCCACAAGAGATACCGTAAGGCTCTCCGGTGCTTTAAGAGTGACGGCCAAAGCTGTTGGGATTAAACCTTTGAGCATATCAAGGAGGAAAACAACCGCTCCGAACTTCTTCCCCAGCGCTCTGCTTACATTTGTTGCCCCAACGTTTCCGCTTCCCACAGACCTGAGATCAATTCCCTTTGCCTTTGCTATCAGCTCACCGAAGATCAGCGAACCGGACAGGTATCCAAACAGGATCAGAGCCAAATCAACCATCGGTATCAGAAGAGGATTATAAGAAAAATTTGAATTGGAATGAAAATTAACTAAAATGAAAATTAACTAATAATTGTTATATTAAAAGACGCATGTGAATAAAAAATCCCCACCCCTACTGAACCTCCCCCTTCAAACGCTTGTTGTCCCAGGCAGTAAGCAGTAACAGCTGAGCTGAGCTCAAGGAGGTGAGGCATGAGGAAAGTTTTATTAGCAGCCATACTATCATTTGTGATTCTTGCTTTTTTCTATCTGACGTCTTCTAATCGTGAAGGGGGTTCGGTAAGCATAAAACCTCTTTCCGATTACGGGTGGGTTCCCCTTTTCTTTATAGAGAACAGGGGTCAGGTTCATAAGGACGTCGGGTATTACGAGGCAGGTGCAGGCCACAGCACCTACTTTACAACTGAAGGGATCTTTATCCATCTTCGCTCAGGAAAGGGTAAAACGGATTATGTAGGTATAAGACCTGTTGGGGTAAGTCCCGGGATTACTCTGGAAGCTCAGGGCAGACTCTCTGGAAGGGTCAACTACCTTATCGGAAAGGAAGAAGATGAGTGGATCACTGGGATACCAACCTACGAAAAGGTTGTTTACAGGAATGTGTATGAAGGTATTGATATTGCCTTTTACGGAAATCAGAGAAGGCTTGAGTACGATGTGATTGTCAGACCTGGTTCTAACCTCAGGGCTGTAAAGTTTGTATATGAGGGCATTGTCAGCCTTAAGGTGAATAGGATGGGACAGCTTCTTGCAGAACTTCCCTCTGGATCGGTCATTGTCCAGGATAAGCCTACTATTTATCAGGTGATTGATGGTGAAAAGGTTGAGGTACGTGGCAGATTTGTGGTCAGGAAAGAAGATCAGAAGTACTATTACGGTTTTGAAGCGGAGGGGTACAGGGAAGGCTACGCTCTAGTGGTGGATCCCGCCCTTTCATACTCTTCTTTCTTAGGTGGTTCATCCCAGAATAGGGGCTATGGGATTGCTGTTGATTCATCAGGAAACGCTTACGTGGTTGGCACGACCCTTTCTTCCGACTTTCCGGTTCAGGGACCACTGCAGGGAAGCAGGGGAGGATCCTACGATGCCTTTGTAACAAAGATAAGCCCTCAGGGAAACTCCATCATTTTTTCCACGTATCTTGGCGGTAGTGACAGAGACGACGGAACAGGTGTCGCGGTTGACTCAGGCGGAAACGTTTATGTTGTCGGAAAAACCAGGTCTCCTGACTTCCCCACGACCACAAATGCCTACGATACGAGCTGTGGAACCGATGGCAACTGTAATTCAACAAACGATGTCTTTCTTGCCAAGATCAATCCTCAGGGCGATTCCCTTCTTTATTCAACCTTCCTCGGAGGCAGCGGTCAGGACGGAGCGGATGGAGCAGAAGAATTTGGTCATGACGTGGCTGTTGATCAGAGCGGTCTCGTTTACATTGGGGGACATGTGAACTCAACCGATTTTCCCGTAAAAAATGAGATTTCTACTTGCCAGAGTGGTTGGGACGCTTTTGTTGCCAAGATTGATACCACGAAGTCAGGAACTGCTTCCCTCCTATATTCAACCTGCCTCGGCGGGGGATACGGGTACGGAATAGCGGTTGACGCGGCGGGAATGGCTTACCTGGTCGGTTCAAAGAGCAACGGTCTTTCTGGAGTTGATATTCTTGTTGCAAAGGTGGATACAAACCAGACGGGGGCGCCTTCACTGATATTTCTAAAGTTCTATGGTGGAAGCGCTAGGGATGAAGGAGCTGACATAGCCCTTGATTCTACGGGTAACATTTACATAACTGGGTACACAAGGTCATCTGACTTCAACACCCAGAACGCTTACGACACCACTTGCGGAACCGACGGAAACTGTAACAGTGGTAACGAGGACGCCTTTCTCATGAAGCTTGATACTTCGGGAAATATCCTCTATGCAACCTATTTTGGAGGCAGTGCGGAGGATAAAGGGCACGGTATTGCTGTTGACTCACAGGGTAGGGCATTCATCGCTGGAGAAACGAGGTCTCCAGATATGCCCACAAAGAACGCCTACGACTCAACCTGTGGAAAGGACGGAAACTGTGATGTGAATTCCCAGAGATACGATGTTTTCGTCGCCAAGTTTGACCCAGGTCAAGCGGGAAATGCGTCACTCCTTTACTCAACTTTCCTTGGGGGGAGTGAGTTTGATTACGGTTATGACGTAGCCCTTGATAGCTCTGGCAACCTTTACCTCACAGGCCAAACCAACTCTGACGATTTCCCCTTAAATAATCCCTTTCAGACTTCAAGGAACGGATCTCCGGATGTTTTCGTCGCAAAGCTCAGCGAATTTGCAACTTTAACGGTTGTAAAAACGGGTAGCGGGGCTGGAAGTGTTACAAGCAACCCTTCGGGTATAAACTGCGGTTCGGACTGCTCACAAACCTATGATGCGAACGCTATAGTAACACTCTCTGTCACACCGACGGGGGATTCAACCTTCGGGGGTTGGGGTTCATCCTGCGCAAGTTGCGGGACCGCAACGTCCTGTCAGATCACAATGAGTTCAGACCTCACCTGCTCTGCTGCCTTCAACGCACCAGGTGGTGCTGGCGGTGGATGTGGCGGTGAAGGGTGTTCCACTGCTGGTGCCCTTTCAGTGGCCGGCAGCCTCGGCTTTATCATTCTTCCCATTCTGCTTATATTTAGAAGATTGAAGAGATCCATATAACAGGTGCGCCCCCTTACAGGGGGCTTCCTGTGTTTATTTTCTGATAATTTAACTAAAAATATAAATATTGAATTAACACAGCTTCCCAAATATCATTAAGTTCGCAATGAAAATGCTCATTCCTTTGGTTATTTTGTTTGTGATTTCTGCCTCTTTTCCTGGTCCTCTGGAGAGGCTGGTAGAGTTTGCCCTTGAGAATAACCCGCGCCTCAAATCCTTTGAAAACAGACGGGAATCCTTTAAATATAGAGCAGATTTTTCCCGTTCCCTGCCAAACCCTATGCTGACCTTTTCCCTCAACAACGTTGAAACCGAGAGGCTTTTCCCCAGAAAAGAGAATCCCATGAGCGGTTTTGTGGTTTTTCTTTCTCAGAAATACCCTCTTCCTGCCAAAAGAAACAGAAGTTCAGAGATATTCCTGGCAAAGGCTCAGGAGGTTGACTTTTCCCGTGAAAAATTCAAAAAGGAACTCGTTAAAAATATCAAGAACCTTTACTGGGAGTATTCCTATTCCTTTGAGATTGAAAGGATCCTGCAGGATATAGAAAAGGAAATCAACTCTTTGATTGACATCACAGAAGAAAAATACAGATACGGGAAAGCTTTGCTTTCTGACCTCATTCTCCTGAAGGTGGAACTCCTTAAGGTAAAGGAAAGGCTCTCGGAGGCTGAAAAACTCAGAGAAACGGTAAAAAGCAAGATCTACGCCCTTGCAGGTGGCAAGCCGCCCTTTGAGCCTGTTGAACTCAAGGCCGTTAACTTTTTGGAAAGTTTTGACCCTGAAATTAACATATCGGTCAAGCTTTTTAAACAGAAGGTTGAAACAGCCAAAAGGGAAGTTGAGAGGGCAAAGGTTGAGCATTATCCTGACCTCACCTTAAGCGCTGGCTACATGGCAAGGCCAGAGATTCCTGACCTTCTTACTTTTCGTCTTGGTCTTACCCTTCCGGTGTGGTACTCCTCAAGGGAGAAGAAGCTCGTTCTTGAAAAGACCGAGCTTTACAGGGCAAGGCTCCTTGAACTTGAGGACATCAAGCTGAGCGTTGAAGGAGACTTCAGAGCACTTGAGAGTGAGTACAGGATCAACACAGAGATACTGAAAACTATTGAAGAGGAAATTGAAGAAAAGAAAAAGGAGATCTCAGCCCTCCTCATTGCCTACGAATACGACAGGACAGACATCAGAGAGATTCTTAGAGCGTACAGGATCCTCTGGTCCCTTGAGTTTGACAGGGCAAAGGTTATTAAGACTTTAAATCAGATCGTTGCTAAAGCGGAGGCGTTGCAATGAAGAAGTTAGCCATAGTTGTTGCTTTGGTTGTGGTTGCAGGTGCCCTGTTCTTTTTGTTTAAAGGCGGTGGAACAGCTTACAGAGAGGTCATCACCATCAAAAAGGGCGACATAACGGTTAAACTGCTCTCAAAGGATGGAAAGATCAAGAGCGGAGGGAACAAGATAAGAGTTGAGGTCAGCCCGCCCATGCCCTTAAAGGAGTTTTACTTCTACATGCCGCCCATGCCTGGAATGGATGAGATGAGGGACGTTGCAAACCTTGAGGAAGTTGAAGAAGGTGTCTATGAGGGCTCAATCAACATAAGCATGGACGGTCCCTGGCAGATAAGGGCTGTTTTTGATAACGTTACAGTGGCAGAGGATGTTTTTGTTCCTCTTTCTAAAAGGACCGCCGCCTCAGGAGGCGGCGGTGGTTCAATGGCTCACGGATCCCATATAATGGTTAAGAAGGAAAAGCTCCAGCTCCTTGGTGTGGTTACTCAGCCTGTCACGAAGAGGAAGCTTGTCAGAACCTTCAGCACCGTAGGATACATTGATTACGATTTATCAAGGATTTATGACATTACGGTCAGGGCTGATGCCTGGGTTGAGGATACCTTTGGAAGGTTTGAGGGTGAATTTGTTAAGAAGGGAACACCCCTTATGAGGGTCCTGAGTCCCGAGATCCAGATAGCCCTGGATGAGCTGAGGCTTGCAGAAGAAAAGGGAGACCCCGCTCTAATAAAGAAGGCTCGGGAGAAGCTTGAGTACCTGAAGATAAAGGAAGTGGTAAGGGCACCGGTCAGCGGTGTTATAAAGGAGATGAAGGTTTTTGAGGGGGGTTACGTTAAAGAGGGTCAGACAGCTTACACTAT
>JALTVH010000076.1:0-484 GCA_027049085.1 Aquificaceae bacterium
GAGCTGAGAGATGCTGTTGAGGGAATGCTGGGGAAGGTTCTCAAGACCTTCCAGTGTCCCGAAGGAAAACCTGTCACAAGAGTCTGGATAGAGAAGGCAACCGCCATTGATAAAGAGTACTACCTTTCCATCACCCTTGACAGGGCAAGGTCCAAGCCCGTGCTGATGGCATCTTCAGCGGGCGGGATGGAGATAGAGGAGATAGCAAAGGAAAATCCTGAAGCGATCATAATTGAAGAGATAGACCCCGCTCTTGGTCTGATGCCCTATCAGGCAAGGTCCCTTGCCTTCAGGCTGGGACTTCCGGTAAAAGACCTGAGCACCATACTTCTCAAGCTTTATAAAATTTATCAGGACCTTGATGCATCCCTCGTAGAGATTAATCCTCTCGTTCTCACGAAGGAAGGAAGCGTCGTTGCCTTAGACGCAAAGCTTGACATTGACGACAACTCAGCCTTCAGGCACAGGGACATTGAGGAGATGG
>JALTVH010000076.1:494-1066 GCA_027049085.1 Aquificaceae bacterium
CTCAGAGACACGGACTGAACTACATAAAGCTCAGCGGAAACATAGGCTGTATGGTGAACGGCGCCGGTCTTGCGATGGCAACGATGGACATAATCAAGCTGGCGGGAGGTGAGCCTGCCAACTTCCTTGATGTTGGGGGCGGTGCTAACGTTGATCAGATAGCTAACGCCTTCAGGATCCTTATGGCGGATGAGGATGTCCGGGCTGTTTTCATAAACATCTTCGGCGGGATACTCAGATGCGACAGGCTCGCCCAGGGACTTGTTGAGGCAGGAAAACAGGTTGAGCTTAAGGTCCCAATAGTTGTGAGGATGGAGGGAACCAACGTTGATGAGGGAAAGAAAATCCTCGATGAGTCTGGGATGAACTTTATAAATGCGGAGGATATGTGGGACGGGGCGAGGAAGGCGGTGGATCTTGCGGGAAGAAACTGAGGAGGTAATCCGATGGCGATCCTCGTGGGAAAGGATACAAGGGTTGTCGTTCAGGGAATAACCGGCAAGGAAGGTTCCTTTCATGCAAGCCAGTGCAAGGCATACGGGACAAACATTGTGGCGGGAGTTACACCGGGC
>JALTVH010000077.1 GCA_027049085.1 Aquificaceae bacterium
ACGCTTGAAGAGATCCAGCAGAGGACTAAGGCCTCCACCTCCTGCGGTAGCTGTCAGGAGCTGGTGGAGCAGATACTCAGGCAGTTCGTGAAGGAGAAGCCCGAGAGGGTGAACAAGATAGAAGTGATAAAGAAGGAACTCCATCCCTTCGATCCAGAGTTCAAGGAGAGGATGAGGAGATACTTCGAGGACGGGAACTGGGAGAACATCCCCGAGGACGACAGGGATGTGAGGCTCAAGTGGTATGGGATCTTCTACAGGAAGGCGACTCCTGGCTACTTCATGATAAGGATAAGGGTTCCCAACGGAAGGCTCACCTACGAGCAGGCCAAGGTGATAGCCCACCTTTCGGAGAAGTTCTGCAGGGGCGAGGTGGAGATAACCTCCAGACAGCAGATCCAGATAAGGTGGATAGAGCTCAAAAACATCCCCGAGATCCTCGAGGCTCTCAACAGCGTGGGCCTTTCCACGCTCCAGACGGGGATGGACAACATAAGGAACGTCACGGGAGATCCCCTCACGGGCCTTGCGGAGGACTCCCTTATAGACACGCTCAAGCTCACTCAGGAGATAACGAGGGTCTTCCTCGGCAAGAAGAAGTATGCGGACATGCCCAGGAAGTTCAACGTGGCGGTCCTGGGATCGAAAACGGACTCCATAAACGCCCAGTTCAACGACATATGCCTATACCTCGCGGAGAGGGACGGGAAACTGGGCTTCAACGTGTATCTGGGAGGGAAGATAGGCTCGGGAGGTCCCGTCAAGGCTGTGGACATGGACATGTTCATAGAACCCTACGAGGCTCCTGATCTGTGCAGGGTTGTCTTCGACATATACTCCACCTTCGGAAACAGGGAGAACAGATCTAAGAACAGGCTCTTCTTCCTCCTTCAGGAGTGGGGCGTGGACAGGTTCAGGGAGGAGATAGAACAGAGACTATACAAACCTCTTCCCTCCAAAGGTGAGGACCTGGTGGACAGGTGGGGAGAGAGGGAGGGAATAATAAACCTGAGGAACGGAACCTTCGCGGTCTCAGCGATCGTTCCTGCGGGCAAGATAAAGGCGA
>JALTVH010000078.1 GCA_027049085.1 Aquificaceae bacterium
GACTGCGGAGGGGAGAGGTTTGTTGATGAGCTCCTTCCGAGAGATGTTGTCGCAAGGGCTATATACCAGAAGCTGAAGGAGGGCTGTGAGGTTTTCCTTGATATGAGGGACCTGAGGAAGAAGGGTATAGACCTCAGCGACAGGTTCCCGACCATTTACGCTTTTCTGATTGAACGTGGCATTGATCCTGAAAAGGAACCTGTTCCCGTTGTTCCTGCAGCTCACTATTACATTGGTGGGATCTCCGTTGATGAGTGGGGTAGAACAACCGTTCCTGGTCTTTATGCTGTTGGTGAGTGCTCCTGCACGGGAGTTCACGGTGCCAACAGGCTTGCCTCCAACTCACTCCTTGAGGGCGTGGTCTTCGGCTACAGAACAGCATGTAGAATTTATCACGATATAGGTTATCTGAAAGTCACGGGCAGACACCACAGAAACAGTTCCTCTGGCTCAGGGAAGCCAGACCTTAGCTTCTCGCAGATCAAGGAACTCATGTGGGAGAAGGCAGGTCTTGAAAGGGACCCTCAAGGGCTTGAGAAGGCTTGCCACCGTGTTCTGGAGTGGCTTGAGACCCTTAGAGGATGTGAGAGGACGTCTGAGACCAGGCAGATGTATGACATACTTCTGGTTTGTCTTGCAACGGTCAGGGGTGCCATGCTCAGAAAAGAGAGCAGGGGTGTTCACTTCAGAACAGACTTTCCCAGCGAAAGGGGTTCTTTTAAAAGGGATACAATATTGCATGATGTTTCAGGATCAGAACCATAAGGAGGTGGGAAGGATGAAAAGGTACCTTGCTGTCCTTGGTCTGTTTGCTTTAACCTCTGTATTTGCGCAGGATTATAAAAACGTTGCCTCAGTATCAGTTCCTGTATTCACCCTTTCATCAGCTGGTGGTGACACCTCCTTTTTCATAAACGGTATTCCCTTTGCCGAGTACGATCGGAGTGTAACAGACCTAATAAGCCTCTTTGGAAGGGGCACTTTTGCCCTTGTTTCGGCTGGAAATATGACCCAGACCACCCTTTTCCTCGGAGGTGGCTTAAGATTCTGGTTTCTGAGTAATTT
>JALTVH010000079.1 GCA_027049085.1 Aquificaceae bacterium
GAATAACACCTGACCAGGCAACCTGGATAACCTTTGGTATTGGACTCCTCTCTGCTCTCATCGCTCTTTTTTCTCCCTTCCTCGGGGGGATCCTTTACCAGCTCAGCTCAATGCTTGATGGTGTTGACGGCGAAATAGCAAGGGCGAGCATGAGAACCACAAGGTTCGGTGGATACCTTGATTCTATCCTCGACAGGTATGTAGATTTTATGTTCCTTTCAGCCCTTGCCCTCTGGATGAAACCTCCCCCCGATTTTCTCCTTTGGGTTCTGTTTGCAATCTTCGGCTCTTTCATGGTTAGCTACTCAACGGAAAGGTACAGGGGAGCATACGGAAGCGACGCTTACAGGGACATCCCATCTCTGGGCAAGCTACCCGGAAAGAGGGATGAGCGGATCTTCCTGACCATGGTTTTCTGCCTCTTCGGGTGGATAGGTCCCCTCTTTGTGATCCTTGCTGTTGTTACCAACCTGAGGGTTCTTCTCACCCTTTATATAACCTGGAAAAACAGGGGAGGAACGTGATCAGGAATCCTTCAAAATCCTGGAAAGGAGCGCAGGATCGTTTGTTGTGATTCCCCAGAATCCTTTCCCTGCAAGAGTCTTGAGCTCCTCTTCCCGTTCCTCATGCCAGCAAACAACCTGAAATCCCTCATTGTTCATGTAATTGATGGATTCCCTGTCAATCAGTGTGCTCGGATAAGGGTCCTTGTCCTCCCAGCAGGGATGGATTATGTCCCCAGAGTACTTCCGGGAAAGCTCAACCATATCTTCTGGAGGAAGGAGATTTCTGAAGAGAAGAGCTGTTAGTATGTGGTCGTTAAGTTCCTTGAACCGTCTCATGAAGGGAAAGTCATCTGCAGAGGAGACAACAATGGTTGTCTTAGAACCAAAATCCTTAAGCACATGGGTTAGTTCTTCCAGCATGTCCCTGTCCTTTATGTCCAGGTAGAGGCCCATACTTTTTTCCTCCGCCCATTCAAGAACCTCGCCAAGCTCCATGGAACCATCAATCATGGATCTCGCTTCTTCAAGAGTCATTTCCCTGACCGGTACCCCCT
>JALTVH010000080.1 GCA_027049085.1 Aquificaceae bacterium
AAAAACGCCTACCTCACCATTCAGGCTGGTGCAGGGGGAACAGAAGCCTGCGACTGGGCTCAGATGCTCATGAGGATGTACAATCGCTGGGCGGAAAGGAAGGGTTACGACGTTGAGGTTGTTGATATTACTCCCGACGACGTCGCTGGAATTAAGAGCGTTACTCTCCTGATCAAGGGACCTTATGCTTACGGCTACCTCAAGGGCGAGCAGGGCGTTCACAGGCTCGTGAGGATCTCACCCTTTGATGCCAACGCAAGGAGGCATACATCCTTTGCTGCGGTATCAGTCATGCCCCAGATAGATGAGAGCATAAAGGTGGACATAAGGGATGAGGATCTCAAGATTGAAACTTTCCGTGCCTCCGGTGCCGGCGGTCAGTATGTAAACAAGACGGATACCGCTGTGAGGATTACTCACATACCAACGGGAATAGTCGTTTCCTGTCAGCAGGAGAGGTCCCAGTTTCAGAACAAAAGGAAGGCTCTTGAACTTCTGAGGGCTAAACTCTACCAGCTTGAGCAGGAAAAACTGATGGAAAAGAAAAAACAGTATGAGGGGGAAAAAACGGACATAGGCTGGGGTCACCAGATAAGGTCTTACGTTTTCCATCCCTATAAGATGATCAAGGACCTCAGGACGGGATACGAGACGGGTAATGTTGATGCGGTCATGGACGGTGAGATAGATCCCTTTATTGAAAGTTATCTTAAGTGGCTTGCCGGACAGAGGGGATCCTGAAACCATCTGGATTATAATTAAGAAACCATGGCTGTGAGAGTTGGAATAAACGGATTTGGAAGGATAGGAAGGAGTTTTTTCAGGGCATGCATTGGCAATGAGGATATTGAGATCGTAGCCATAAACGACCTGACCGATCCCAAAACCCTTGCTCATCTCCTGAAGTACGACTCCGTCCATGGTGTTCTAAACCATAATGTGGAGGCGGGTGAAGGGTCAATCATCTTTGATGGAAAGGAGATAAAGGTTTCCTCTCACAAGGATCCTGCCGAGATAAGGTGGGGGGACCTTGGCGTTGATGTGGTAATTGAGTCAA
>JALTVH010000081.1 GCA_027049085.1 Aquificaceae bacterium
TCTCGTCAAGGAAGATCGTTCCCCCCTGGGCAAGCTCAAACTTACCTTTCTTTGAGCTGTGAGCACCTGTAAAGGCACCCTTCTCATAACCAAAGAGCTCCGCCTCAAGAAGGGTTTCCGGGATCGCAGCGCAGTTAATGGTAACGAAGGGTGATTCCTTGCGGTGACTCATAAAGTGTATGGCTTTTGCTATCAGGCTCTTACCAGTTCCACTCTCGCCGGTAATCAGCACGGTGCTGTCGGTTTCAGCAACCTTTTTTATCACCTCAATAAGTCCCTTGATCCTTTCACTCTCACCTACAATTCCATGAATGCTGTAAGTTTTTCGGAGTTCCTCAGTAAGTAGCTTCTTCTCTTCCTCCCACTCCTGTCTTTCTTCTTTCATCCTTTCTGAAAGCCTGTAAAACATTCCAATCAACGTCCCCAGGATCATCAAGGTCTCAAGACCCCTCTCAATGCTTTCCTTAGAACCGAAGGGTTTGATTACAGCAAGGACTCCTACTATGTCTCCCCCAACCTTGATGGGAACCGCCATAAAGGTTTCATCACCCGTAAGCTTATCTCCGATCCGCGTTCTGTTGAGGAAGGCGGGATTGGAAGGAAGGTCGGTTAGCACAACAGGTATTCCAGACTTGAAAACTTTTCCTGTCGCACCCTCGCCCTTTTTAAAAATTCCTCTTTTGATCTCTCTATCAGAAAAACCAAAGGCTTTTACGATCCTGAGTGCCCTTGCCTCGGGATCGTAAATCGCAACAAAGCTAAGGTTGGCATCCCAGTAGGAGTATAGAGTTTTCAAAATGCTGTCAATAGCAGAGTCAAAATCAAAGCCCCTGCTGAGAACCTTGGCAACTTCATTTACTATTGAGAGCTCCCTTGTATCAAGGCTTCTCCTTGACCCTGCACCCTTCATTAACAAAAGTATAATTTATACAGTTTTGGGGACGTAGCTCAGACCGGGAGAGCGCCGCCCTCGCACGGCGGAGGTCGGGGGTTCAAATCCCCTCGTCTCCATTTTCAAATCTTCTTTCTCCTTTCAGCGTAATTAAGAACCTCTGC
>JALTVH010000082.1 GCA_027049085.1 Aquificaceae bacterium
TTCCAGAGGCAGGTTCCAGTATCTGCTGGTCAGGGAGGGAAGTTACCCTCCTTGAGGTTGACCCTCTAAGGAACACAGCAGTTCTGAAGGATGGTGATAAAAAGATTGAGGTAACCTTTGGTGACCTCCTTCCTAAGGATTACGAGAGGGTGCTCAAGGTGTGCGGTTCCTGCAACTGCTGTTTTAAGAACCAAGAGGAAATCAAGGGGTATGAAATTACTACAAACAATTGAGAGTGATCTAAACAGGCTCTTTATCTTTGAACTCAGGGACGGCCACAAGATAGAGTCAGTTCATTACAGGGGTGATACTCTCTGTGTTTCCACTCAGGTTGGCTGTCCGGTTATCTGTTCCTTCTGTGCGTCGGGCAAAAGGGGTCTGATCAGGAACCTCTCCGCCGAAGAGATCTTTGAGCAGTACAGAATAGTATCCGGGCTATTTCCAGTGAGAAGAATAGCGGTGGCAGGTATAGGGGAGCCTCTGTCTAACTGGCAGAGTGTGAAGAGTGCCTTCTGGTTCTTTAAGGAAAAGGGTTTAAAAGTTTCCTTCTATACCTCTGGATACCCTCTGAACAGACTTTCTGAACTCATAGACCTTTCCCATTGCGGGGTGACAGTTTCACTACATTTTATATCTGATGACAAGAGAAAGAGGTTTATGCCCTTCTCGGGCAGTTCCCTTAAGCTCCTTGAGTTTTTGAGGCTTAAAGGAGGCTCTCTGACCAGGAAGAAGAGATCAAAGATCAGCCTCGGGTATGTCCTTTTTAAAGATCTCAACGATTCGGAAAAAGACCTTAGACTTCTGACAGAGTGGGCCCTCCGGCTTGGAGTTTCGGTCACATTGCTCAGATACAACGAGACGGGGGGTTTTCTGCCCGCAGATGAGGAGAGGTATGAACACTTTTTCAGATACATGCGAAGCAGGAGTGTCAAGGTTACCCTATCCACCCGATTCAGGCGGGATAAAATAGGGGGTTGTGGAACCCTTGTTGTAGATAGAGAAGAGGCGGAGGTAATGATATGAATGTAGTTGCTATCGGTGGGGGCACGGGA
>JALTVH010000083.1 GCA_027049085.1 Aquificaceae bacterium
CTCTCAGGGGTTAAGGGTTTAAATGTTACCGTCCCGTTCAAGGAAGAGGTTATGACCATCGCTGACAAAATTAGCGATGAAGCTTATGAGATCGGAGCAGGAAACACGCTAAAGTTCACGGATCAGGGAACGGAACTATATAACACAGATTGGATAGGCTTTCTCAAAATGGCAGAGGAAGTCACAGAACTGCAGGGCAGAAACGTCCTAGTCCTCGGAGCAGGCGGTGCTTCAAGGGCCGTCCTTTACGCACTAAAAAGGGCAGGTGCGAACATATTCCTCTGGAACAGAACCCTTGAGCGGGCAGAGAGGCTTGCTGAGGTCTTTTCCGCCAAGGTTGTAAGGGCTCCCGAGGAGGGAGTAAAGGGGGCTACAATAGTAGTCAACACAACAAGCGTTGGGCTAAAGGAAGATGACCCTCCCCTTTTTGATTACTCGGTTATAGAACCCTACCACACGGTTATTGACATCATTTACTGGGACACACCTTTAATTCAAATAGCAAGGGAAAGGGGAGCAAAAGCGATTAACGGACTGAATATGCTTATTTATCAGGGGGCTGAGAGCTTCAGGATCTGGACGGGGTGTGAGCCTCCCGTAAAGGTGATGAAGATAGCCCTTGAGGACTTCCTCTATTCAAAGGTTTGACCAAAGCTCATCAGAAAACTTAACGGCAGTTTTCTTAACCGCTTTGATTATAAGCCTTTCCTTGGATGGGAGCTTGTCCGTCCGTCTAACACCCTTGGAACACTGTTTCGCTCTACTATCTCCCCTGTAAACACCGGCAAAGACTATCTCCCCCTTTACTGTTTCCGCCATCTTCACCGATATTTCCACCTCTGCACTCCGGGTTACACAGAACTCATCCTTCCTCGTGACGGAACCTTCTCTAAAATCAACCCTCCTTGGCTCAAGGACTATAACTGTGTTTACCTCAGACTCTTCACCGATCCCCTTTACCGTTTCGGGATCAAGTGCATCTATGGTCTGAACCTCCTTACGAACAAGGAGAACCAGGTCAACCTTCTCACCGCCGAAGGCGGTCCTTATAG
>JALTVH010000084.1 GCA_027049085.1 Aquificaceae bacterium
CAGCCTTTGCGAGCGAACTGCTTATCAATTCCCTCATGCACGTTGCGGGTATCAGGCCCTCTACTATCATCAGCGTTTTGAGGGAAATTACGAACAAGGGATACTTTCTCAATCCCTTTTAATGAATAAGAGACATACCTATCCTGCCGGGTCTTGGGTTGAGCAGGGCTATGAGGAGTTGTTTGAATCCTGTGAGCACGTTTACATCCGAGGGTGTGAGGGAGGGAACCTTTCCAGAAAAGTAAATAACGAAGGCCTTGCCCACTACGTTTTCCCTTGGAACAAACCCCCAGAACCTGCTGTCCTCGCTGTTGTCCCTGTTATCTCCCATAACAAAATAGTAGCCCTCCGGTACCCTGAACTGGGTGCACTTTTTAAGAACTGTTAGCCCACCTTCGTTGAAGGCAACAATGAGGCCACCTGCTGATCCCCTGTAGTCCTCCCACTTCTCACACACCTTTGCCTCAAGGGAGTTCTCATTAATAAAGGTTCCGCCCGCAATGTATCTGCTTGTTCTGAACCATACCCTGTGAACTATCTCTTCACCATCTCTTTTTAGTTTTGCTTCAAACTCGTTGTAAAACCTCCCCTCATCGCTCAGTAACTTGACGTGTCTCATGGGTATAGGTTCGCCGTTAATGGTGATCCTGTATATTTTTGCTTCAGCCTTCTGGTCAAAGTACTCCTCAAAGGTGATCCTGTCGCCGGGAACGCCGATGATCCTCTTGATGTAATCAAGGGAGGGGTTGATAGGATACTTGAAGACAACTATGTCACCCCTGCGTGGCTCAGAGACCCTGTAGACGAGTTTGTTAACGAGTATGAAGTCACCGATCAGGAGAGTAGGCTGCATAGAGGCGGAAGGGATGTTGAAAGCCTGAACGAGGGTTGCTCTGATAAGGAGCACCGCAAGGATGATAATTACCAGTTCGGTGAGCCACTTGGGGATAGCTTTCATACAGCCTGAGATTTTAACACATATCTCTTTGCCCTTAGCTGTCCGCAGGCACCGAAGGTCTCCTGACCCTTGCTGAACCTCACAAAGGTGGATATCCCCCTTTTCCAGAGCTGACTCTGGAATACCATGATTCTCTCAAGGGAGGGTCTCTCAAAGGGCAGATTCGGGTCAGGATTGTAGGGAATGAGGTTTACCTTAAATCTCTTTTCAAAACCTTTCAGCAGCTTTGCAAGAGCAATGGCGTGGGAAAGGGAATCATTTATCCCGCTGATAAGAACATACTCAAGGGTAATCTTTCTGTAAGGTCTTAAAGGAAAACTTTTGAGAATCTTCATCAATTCCTTCAGGGAACCCCTTTTAAGGAGTGGCATCAGCTCCGACCTTTCCTCTTCAAAGGGAGAATTGATTGATACCGCCAGGTTAATATCCCTCAGTAAGGGATCCCTTGCCATTTTTCTGAGAGGTGCTATGAGACCGCTGGTTGAAACAGTTACTCGCCTCCTGGAGAGATCAAGTCCCCAGGGTGAGACCATTATCTCAACAGCTTTTCTGACGTTATCATAGTTTGCAAGAGGCTCGCCCATTCCCATAAAAACGACGTTTCTTATCCTCTCACCCGCTTCCCCCTGAGCAATAAGATACTGCTGTATTATTTCACCTGCGGTCAGATTTCTGATCAGCCCGTCCAGGGCGGTTGCACAGAACCTGCAACCGACTGCACATCCTATCTGGGTTGAGACACAGAGAGTCAGGTGGTCTCTTTCCTTTATGAGGACCGTTTCAATCACGTGCCCGTCGCAGGTTTTAAAAAGAAACTTTGTTGAGTCGCTCGCCTTAACCTTTTGAATCGGTTCAAGCTCGAGGATGCTCAATGTTTCCGAAAGCCTGATTCTTAACTCAACGGAGAGGTCCGTCATGCTCTGGAAGTCAAAGACGCCTTTTTTATAGACCCAGCGGAGAACCTGGTCTGCCCTGAAGGGTTTTTCGCCAGTTGATATAAAGAAGTCCCTAAGCTGTTCCCTTGAAAGGGAGGTTAGGGGAGTCATTGGACCTTTTCCTGGTCCCTCACCACCTTTACCCTGTCTGTTGCAATATCCTCAATTGCCTGGAAGGTCTTCTTAATGAGCTCCCTCTCACCCCTGATGAAGAAATCATCACCTTCCTCAAGGAGCTGAAGCGTTCTTTTTACCGCAGCGTGAACGAGCTCGTAGCGGGAAGAGACCTTCGCCAAGGCGTTTTCTATATCAGGCCTCCTTGCCATAACATTCACCTCCTTGAATCAGCTCAATGATCTCCTTTGAAACGAGGGGACCCTTTTTGATGCTTTTAAGGACCATGTCTCTTTCACACCTGGAGCTTAATATTATACACCTGAGCTGGTCAGCCGCCTTATCAATGAAGTCGTTGATGATGATATAGTCAAAACTTGTTGCGCATGGTATCTCTTTTCTCGCTGTTTCAAGACGAAGATCCGCATTGGAATCGGTGTATCCTCTCCTCTTCATCCGCCTCTTGAGTTCTTCAATAGAGGGTGGGAGAAGGAATATGGTGATCGCCTGGGGGAACTCCTTCTTTACCTTAAAGGCGCCCTGGACGTCAATGACGAGGAGGGAATCATGACCGCACTTGATGTTCTTCTCTACCTGTTCCCGCGGCGTTCCGTAGTAGTTTCCATAAACCTCAGCGTACTCAAGGAAATAGCCCTTCTCTATACCCTCAAGGAACTCTTCCTTCTTCATGAAGATGTAGTCAATGCCGTCCCTCTCCGATGGTCTTGGCTGCCTTGTGGTTGCGGTGACAACTCTCCTGACGTTGTCAATGCTCTCAAGGAGCCTCTGGGCTACGGTGCTTTTTCCTGTTCCCGACGGTGCTGAAAGGATAAAAAGCCTTCCCATTTCCTTGACTCAAGAGAATTATACAACCTCTCCCTCTCTGAAAATCCTGTAAAACTCGCCCTTGCGCTCAATGAGGGAGTAAAAGGTCCCTTCTTCCTGAATCCTTCCCTCCTTCATTACAAATATCCTGTCGCACTCTGTTATGTTGGTTATCCTGTGGGCGATTATTATTATCGTCCTGTCCCTGAAGTGGTCAAGGATGTTCCTTATAACCTTCTTTTCCGTGTTCATATCAAGGGCAGAGGTTGCCTCATCAAGGATCACAATTTCGGGGTTTTTTAAGAAAATTCTCGCAAGTGCCAACCTCTGTCTCTCACCACCCGAGAGAGCGTGCCCTCTCTCTCCCACCTGTGTGTCTATACCCTTTTCCAGTTCCCAGACAAAGTCACAGCAGGCAAGTTCAAGGGCTGAAATTATCTCTTTGTCTGAGGCGGTAGGCTTTGCTATGAGTATGTTTTCTTTAATGGTCCCATTGATCAGGAAGGTTTCCTGAGTTGAAAGTCCTATGGAAGCCCTAAGGGATGCGAGATCAAATTGCCTGAGGTCCGTTCCGTCAACTCCCACCTCCCCCGAGTAATCAACGAGGCGTGGAATGATCCTCACAAGGGTGCTCTTGCCAGATCCGGTCTGGCCAACTATTCCGAGCTTTTCTCCCTTTCTGATCTCAAGGTCAAGGGGACCAAGGAGCCTCTTTCCTCCAAAGTTTACCTCAACCTTCCTGAAGGTTATTTCTTCCTTCAGTCCCTGAAAGGCCTTTCCGCCGCTCTTTTCCTCTTCGAGTTCAAGGATGTCAATTATCCTTGAAACAACCGGCAGGTTTCCCCTGAGGTTCATAAGAGCCTTCTGGGCGTTCAGGAGAGGGGGCTGAATCAGGAAAAGGGCTGTTAAATAAGACACAAAGTCCCCGGGACTCATGTCGCCATTTATGATCCTGTAACCGCCGTAGAAGAAAACCACGGAAACCACCGCGTACCCAAAGGTGTAGTTTAGGGCGGTGTTCAGAGTAAAGTAGAACTCGGACTTTGCGGAAGATCGGAAGATCCTTGAGTTGAACTTTCTGAAGGCCTTAATAACTCTGTTCTCCGCAGAGAAGACCTTGATGTTCTCAACACCTACCAGGGTCTGGGAAAGCACCTGGGTGAGGTCTGCCATTCCCTCCTGGGTCCTCTTCATGTGCTTTCCCTTTTTCCTGCCAAAGTACCTGACCATCAGAGCCATGACGGGAAGAGCAAAAACGAGGATTACGGTTAGAAGGGGATCCCTGTAAAATAGGACGCCGAGGAGACCGAGGAAAACCACCCCATTTATGGTTATGTTGGGGATATTGTCGGTCAGGATGATCTTCGTCCTGTCAATGTCGCTTACTACTCTGCTGATGAGATCCCCCGCAGGATGCTTTATAAAGAAGCTGTAAGGGACCTTCAGGAGCTTGGCAAAGACTTTTTCCCTCACTCTCTGGAGAGTTCTCTCAGAAGCAAAGATTATGCTGTACTTGGCTGTGAAAAATCCCGCCTGCATAAGTACCGCCGAGCCGAGGATCATCAGGACCGTTCTGATCAGGCTCTCGTAATCTTTGACTATAAAGACGTCATCAACAACGTTCTTAACGAGGAGGGTTATAGCCGAGGCACCTGCGGACTGGAGGACCGATCCCAGAAAGGAGAGGATCAGCAGAGGTAAGAAGGGAGTGAGCTGGCGCAGGATCCAGCGGATATTTTTCATCTCATCAATTATAATCCTCGCCCTAAGATGCCGATAAATTCAGGTAGTTGAGATGATAGAAATCCGCAAAACCTTTAAGGAGGAAGGGTGATGTTCAGATCCCTGTGGACTTCAGCCTCAGGCATGACTGCCCAGCAGACCAACCTTGACATCATTTCCAACAACATGGCAAACGTCAACACCGTGGGCTTCAAGAAGATGAGGGCAACCTTTCAGGACCTCATCTACCAGACCGTAAGGGAGCCCGGATCCTTTACCTCTCCCATAACGCGCTCACCGACGGGCTTTCAGATAGGTCTTGGAACCTACGTTTCAGACACTTACGGCATCTTCACTCAGGGAAACCTCTTTCAGACAGGCAACCAGCTTGACCTCGCCATTCAGGGAGACGGTTTTTTCAAGGTCATAATGCCCGACGGCACCATCGCCTACACAAGAAACGGCCAGTTCAGGCTTGACAGGGACGGCCGGATAGTCACAAGCCAGGGCTATCCCCTTGATCCTGAGATCTCAATACCGCCCGATGCTATCAGCATTGGGGTTGGAGAGGACGGCACGGTAACGGTCTTAAGGCAGGGGGCAACGAACGTTGAGGAGGTCGGCAGGATTGAGCTTGCCAAGTTTGTGAATCCCGCAGGATTGAGGCGTCTTGGAAACAACCTATACATACAGACCGATGCCTCTGGCGATCCCCTAATAGACAACCCGGGAAATCAGGGCATAGGAACGCTCCTTCAGGGCTTCCTTGAGTCGTCAAACGTTAACATCGTTGAGGAGATGGTAAACTTGATAATAGCCCAGAGAGCTTATGAATTTAATACAAAGGGCATCACCGCTGCGGACGAGATGCTCAGTCAGGCTGCAAACCTGCGCCGTTAGTCTGATATTCTTTCTGTTTTCATCCGTTATCCACGCGGGCATCATTGATGCCCGCGTCCTTCAAGATATTATTAAAAAAGAAATAAAGAAGGAATATGGAGAGGAGGTCAGAGTAGAGAAGATAAGGGTTCATCTCTCAAAGCCCCTTGGCTACCGCAGACTGGTCAGTCAGGAAGTTGAGCTGAGGCTCAGGAAGGGTTTTCCTTCGGGCACGGCGACGGTGAGGATTAAAACCGATAGCTGGAGGAGAATTATCGGTGCCAGCATAGAGGTTAGGTGGAAATGCGAGAGGCACACTCTTGCTGAGGATGTGAGGAGGGGTGAGCGCATTTTTCCCTGGCAGGTGGAGGTTGCGAGCGGGTTCTTCCCTGAGTGCGGGAAAAATCCTGTGAGAGACACCTCTGGTTACATTAACTACGTTGCTGTAAGGGACCTGGAAAAGGGAGAGGTCC
>JALTVH010000085.1 GCA_027049085.1 Aquificaceae bacterium
ACCTGCTCCATTATTGGGGCAACAAGACCATAGGTCTTTCCCCTGTGCTCTATGCACTCTCCCACAGCGTAAACATCGCTCGCAGATGTCTCAAGGTAGTCATTGACAACTATCCCCCTGTTAACCTTCAGTCCCGAATTTATACCGACCTCTGCATTAGGCCTTATTCCGGTTGCAACAACGACAAAGTCTGCTGGAAGCTCCTCACCGTCAGAAAAGCGAACACCCTCTGCCTTCTCACTGCCCAGGATCTCCTCGGTATTCTTTTCAAGCAGAACCTTTATTCCCATAGCCTCAAGGTCCTTTTTGAGAAGGTCGCTTGCCCTTTTGTCAAGCTGTTGTTCCATAAGGGTGTCAAAGAGGTGCACAAGGTAAACCTCAAGGCCTATATCAACGAGAGCCTTGGCAACCTCAAGCCCCAGAAGCCCTCCGCCAATAACCACAGCCCGCTCTGAGATCCTTGCAAAATCAAGGATTTTGAAAACATCATCGGCGGTTCTGTAAGTAAAGACTCCTTTTTTGTTGGTCCCCTTAATAGAGGGCGGTATAAAGGGCTTGCTTCCGGTGGCAATTACAACTTTGTCGTAGTTGTAGAGTTCACCATCGGTGGTAACGAGCATCTTCTTTTTTGGAAAGATCCTGTCAACCTTTTTTCCAACCTCAAGTCTGACACCGTTTTCCTCATACCACTGCCACCTTCTGATGTAGATTTCATTCATCAGCTTGCGCCCTGCAAGAACATCGGTTATCAGTATCCTGTTGTAGCCTATGTACCTCTCATCCCCAAAGACCTGAAGTCTGATGTCCCTATCTTCGGATTTTTGAAGGATTTCCTCTACAAGCGCGGTTCCCGCAATTCCATTACCAACAATAACAACCTTCATAACCGTCCTCCTGCCTTATGAAGTAGCAAAATTCATGCCAATGTTTATGGAAAGAAAGGAGAAAAAAGGTTTAACCTATTAATCACCCATGAAGAAAACGGGCGTGGTTCTTTTGGCAATGGGGGGTCCAGACAGTCTTGAGGCTATTCAGCCCTTTCTTTACAAC
>JALTVH010000086.1 GCA_027049085.1 Aquificaceae bacterium
CTCTGATAGCCCAGCCCCACTCACCCGACAACGTGGTTCCCGTCAGGGAGATTGAGGGAATAAAGGTTGACCAGGTGGTTATCGGTTCCTGCACAAACTCTTCCTTCGTTGACCTCACCAGAAGCGCAAAGCTCCTTGAAGGGAGAAAGGTTCATCCCGACGTTGTCTTTGCGGTTGCGCCCGGCTCAAAGCAGGCACTGGAGCTGATAACCCAGAACGGCGGACTTCTTAGCTTCCTCAAAGCTGGTGCCCGTATCCTTGAAACAGCCTGCGGACCCTGCATAGGGATGGGCTACGCACCCCCGAGCGGTGGCGTGTCCGTGAGGAGCTTCAACAGGAACTTTGAGGGAAGGTCTGGAACGCCCGACGCAAAGGTCTATCTTGCCTCACCTGAAACCTGCGTTGCCTGCGCCATAGCGGGCGAGATCATTGACCCCAGGAGGCTCGCAAAGGAAACAGGCGCAACCTGGATAAGGGTTCAGATGCCCGAGCGCTTCCCCTACGGAGACGAGGCATTCATTGAGCCCCTTCCCCCCGAGGAAGCCAGGCAGGTGGAGATCTACAGGGGTCCCAACATCAAGCCCCTTCCGCCCTTTGACGAGCTACCAGAGAGCCTCAGCGCAGAGGTCGCTCTGGTGGTGGGCGACAACATCACCACCGACCACATCATGCCCGCAGGCGCCAAGATCCTGCCCCTCAGGTCCAACATCTACGCCATTTCTGAATACGTCTATCACTACGTTGATCCCGAATTTGTTAAAAGGATTAAGAGCATCAAAGACGCCGGCAGAGCCGGCGTGATTGTAGGAGGAGAAAATTACGGACAGGGGTCTTCCAGAGAACATGCAGCCCTTGCACCTCGGTTCCTCGGGGTTAGGGCGGTCATCGCCAAGTCCTTTGCAAGGATCCACCACGCCAACCTCGTAAACTTCGGCATAGTTCCCCTTGAGCTGAAAAATCCAGCTGACTACGAAAGGTTTGCCCTTGGTGAAAAGCTGATAATTCCTGACCTCAGAACATCCCTTGAGGAAGGCAGAGAGGTGAAGG
>JALTVH010000087.1 GCA_027049085.1 Aquificaceae bacterium
AGAAAGGGGATGGGTCTTGGACTTGCAATTAGTAAGAGGATCGCTGACTTCCTTGGAGCAGACCTGACCATAAAGAGTGAGAGGGGGAAGGGAACCACTGCAGAGATCTCTTTGCCTTAACGAAAGCTTAACCTGAATTCCATAAGTTATTTGACGACAGAAAAAATAGGAGGAAGTAAAGATTGAGAGTGGTTAAAGTAAAGGACAGAAGGTCAAGGGAGAGAATTGAGAGAAAATTCCTTGAGAAAAGGAAAATCATCGCTGTTATAAGCGACCTCAAAGACCTCAAGAGCGAGCTTGTCAAAAAAGCAAATGTGGTAATTGTAGATGAGAGCCAGGAGAGCAGGAATAGTCATGCCTCAAATTTGTAACCAAAGCCTCTGACAGTCTTAATAAACCTCCCGTAATCTCCGAGCTTGTCCCTGAGGTGCTTTATGTGCACATCCACCGTCCTGTCGCCCGCTTCGTGCTCGTATCCCCACACCATTTCAATTAGCCTGTCCCTGCTGACAGGCTTTCCGTAGTTCTCAAGGAGGAACTTCAAAATTTTGAACTCAGAAGGCGTGAGTTTAACTTCCTTTCCTCCAACCATTACCTTCACTTTTTCAGTGTCAACCTCAAGACCACTCACCCTAAAGACCTTTCCTTCTTTCCCCTTGCCTACCCTTCTCATAACTGCGTTCACCCTTGCGATGAGTTCTTTTACAGAGAAGGGCTTGGTAATGTAGTCGTCCGCCCCGAGGTCAAAGCCTTTTAGCTTGTCTTCCTCAGAGACCCTTGCTGTAAGAAAGATCACAGGGATATCGGAGAGGTCAGGTCTGTTCTTTATAAAGTTCGCTATCCTGAAGCCGTCAAAGTCAGGGAGCATAACGTCAATTATCACGAGGTCGGGTGTTTCCTTCTCAACCGCCCTGAAGAACTCAAGCGCCTTCAAGAAGCGATCTACCTCAAAACCCTGACTCTTAAGAGCCTCCCTGACAACAAGGGCTATGTCATCATCATCTTCTATAAGAAAGACCCTCATGGTTCCCCTTTGCCGAAGGTCTCTTCAATCCAGATCTTTATCTGGTCCCTTACCTTCCTGAAAAACTCAAGCTTTTCTTCCTTCGTTCCCTCGTAGCTGGAGGGGTCTTGGAAGCTCTTGTGGATATGCTTCTTCCCGCCCGCAAAGTAGGGGCACTCCTCCTTAGCGCTGTCGCAGACAGTAACAACATAGTCAAACTCCTCTCCTTCAAACTCCTCAAGGCTCTTTGACCTGTGGCTTGAGATGTCAATTCCTATCTCTTTCATCACCTCGACCGCAAGAGGATTCACACCTGAGGGCTTTGTCCCGGCGCTGAAGGCTTGGTATCTATCACCGAACAGGTGGTTCAAAATTCCCTCCGCCATCTGGGATCGTGCTGAGTTGTGGGTGCAGATGAAGAGGACCTTTGAACGCTTGCTTTCCATCTTACAGCTTCAAACCTTCCACAGGGATCCATCCCTCATAGATCGCCTTACCGACTACAACGCCTTCAACAAGACCGTACAGCCTCTTAACGTCTTCTACAGAAGAGACACCTCCTGAAGCTATAACCGGCTTCTTCACCGCTGATTTAATTTCTCTGTAAGGTCTCACATCAACGCCCTCAAGGCTCCCGTCCCTCTCTATGATTGTGTAGAGGTAGCCCCATATAGTCTGGTGATCATATTTTCCCGCAAGCTCCTGAGGTGTTAAAGAGCTTGCTTCCTTCCACCCTCCAACTGCCACCTTTCCCCCTCTGGAATCAATGGAAAGGATAATCTTCTCCGGGAAGTCACCGATAATCCTCTCAAACTCATCAGGATTTTTAATAGCAAGGGTTCCAATGACCGCGTAATCTATCCCCTCATCAAAAAGAACTTTTACAGAGCTGTAACTCCTCAATCCACCACCGACCTCAATTCTGCCCTTAAACACAGAACGGATCTTCTTTATGTATTCAAGATTCTCTGGCTTCCCAGCCTCCGCACCATCAAGGTCAACAACGTGAAGTCTCTGAAATCCAGCCTCCTGAAAGATACGCGCCACTTCCTGGGGCTCATAGGGATATTCCTTTACACTGGAAAAGTCCCCTTTGTAGAGCCTCACAACCCTACCATGACTGATGTCAATAGCGGGGATCAGGAACCTGCGGAGATCCATTTTTAGTCCCTTATAATAATAGCAGATGAAAAAGATACTGCTCAGCTTCGGACTCGCTTTCCTTACAGCTTCGGCATCGGTAGCTCAGGATACTGCCTATTCAGGAAAGTTCCTCGTTGAGAGAGTTTACCTAATGCCCTTTGTTTTCAAGTACTCAGCCCAGCTCGGCCTTGATAAAAAGCAGATAGATACCCTTAAAGAATTCGTTAAAGAACACGAGAAAAAAGTTAGCCAGAATGCTCAGCTTATAGAATACCTTGATAGAAAGGCAAAAATTCTTATCCTTAACGGCGGTAAGGAGGAAGAACTCAGGCAGGTCCTTGCGGACATCGCTTATCTGAAAACGGAACTCTCTTTGATGAACGCAGAAAGCATCAGGTTCATTAAGAAAACCCTAACCAAGGAGCAGTTTGAGAAATTAAAGGACATCATCGTTATTAGACTCTTTGAACTGAGCCAGTGAAAGTTGAAGTTCTATACACCACCAATACGGGTCGGCTCAGGGTAAGCAACGAGGACGCCCTGCTTATCAGTGACAGGGTTGTTGCGGGTGTTTCTCTCACGGATCCACAAAGCCTTAGTCTGGAGTTTCAGGACACCGCAAAGTTTTTCGTTGCGGACGGCCTTGGAGGGCTTCCCTGCGGGGATGTTGCAAGCAGGTTAACTCTTGAGTACATTAGGGATTCAGGTTATGAAGGTAACAACCTTCACGAATTTTTTAGCGGTGCGGTAAGCAGGCTAAAGGAATTCTCGGAAAAGGAAAGCAGATGCTGGAATATGGCAACGGCGGTTGCGGGGATATTTATGAGTCCTCAAAAAACTGTAGCTGTAAATATAGGGGACTGCAGGGTGTACCTCCTGAGAAACGGAAGCTTTGAGCTCCTGACCCGGGACCATACAGAAGCCTTTGAGCTTTATGAAAGGGGAAAGATGACTCTCCTGGAACTGAGAGAGCATCCCCTGAGAAACTTCATGACTTCAGCGATCTCAACCGATGGTTTTCAGGAGCTTTACAGCTATGAGCTTGAAACAAGGGAAGGTGACACATTTCTTATTTGCTCCGACGGATTCTGGGACGAGATCCCTGAAAACACTATGCTTGAATCCCTCCAGTTACCCCTGAGCGAGGCAGGTAACTGCCTCTTCACCAGAGCACTTAGAGGTGGAAGAGACAACGTAAGCTTTATAATTGTCAGAGTTCTCTCTCTACAACAAAGTTGATTATCTTTTCTATCTCATCCCTGAAATCGTTACTCGGAAAGTCCTTTAAAAACTCCTGAACCTTTTCTATTTCTTCCCTTGCTCGTTCTCTGGTAAGTTCAGTTCCTCCCTCTTCGATGACTTTCATCCTGAGGCTTTCAACTTCGTCCCTTGACGGATTCTGCTTCCTCAGAACGGACTTAATGTACTCTGCTCCTATCCTTTTCGCAACAGATATTAGCGGATAGGTTGCTTTCCCTTCAAGAAGGTCGTTGCCGACTGGCTTTCCTGTTTTGCGTGCATCACCGGCATAGTCAAGGAGGTCATCTATTAGCTGGAAAGCACGCCCTAGCCGGATCCCAATTTCCCAGAGCCTTTTGTTATTTGTGGTTCCGGCACACATACCGCCGACTGCCATACATGAACCAAAAAGTGCACCTGTCTTGCCATCTATAATCCTGAAATACTCCTCTTCTGAAATAAGGTCACCGATCCTGCTCAGCTCAAGAACCTGAGCCTGAGCCATTTTCATGACTGCCCTGCTTACAATCCCGATCATCTCCATGTTTCCGTGCTGAGTGAACAGGTTGAGTGCCCTTGCGTACATGTAATCCCCCGTCAGCACAGCTACTTCATTTCCAAAAACACGGTTTGCGGTGCCCCTTCCTCTCCTTTCCTCTGCACCGTCAACAACATCATCGTGGAGGAGTGATGCGGTGTGTATGTACTCAATACCAACTCCGAGAGGAATGGCTTTCTCTGGATCGCCTCCGCACATACCACAGGTTAGGACCGTCAGTAGAGGCCTCAGGCGTTTGCCTCCGCCGTCAAAGAGGTAATTGGCGGTTTCAAGAACAAGCCTTATATCAGGCTCAAGGAGATCCCTAAGTTCTTTTTCAACCCGCTCAAGCCAGCTCATGTCTCAAGAGTGCCCGGCGGGACTTGAACCCGCGACCCCGGGGTCCGGAGCCCCGTGCTCTATCCGCTGAGCTACGGGCACTACTATTTTATGATAACCTCATACTCTCCCCCGCTGAGACCCCTCAGGTCAGGAGGGAGTCCCTTGAGCTCTTGCATAAGCGTGTCCCTCAGTTCTTTAAGAGAGGGAAGATCACGGACAAGCCTTCCACCATCAATGATCTTCTCCACAAGGGGATCGCCCTCCTGAGTGTCGCCATAGCGAACAACCGCATCCCTCTCCATCTGTCCCCCGCTAATCTGCCTGAAGACCTGCCTCTTGAAGGGAAAGGTAGCTTTCCCGGGGCTTGTTTTGACTTTGGGTTCTCCATCGTATTCCACGAGCTTGTAAGCCATGTCAAGGTAGGGTGCATCAGCAGAGGTTATGAACTTTGTTCCCACGCCGAAGGCGTCTATTGGTACCCCTTCATCGATCCATTCTTTAATTGTGTATTCATCAACGCCCCCGCTAACGATGATCTTCACATCCCTGAGACCGCCGGAATTAAGGATTCTTCGGACTTCCCTGGCAAGGTAAGGTATGTCACCGCTGTCAAGGCGAACGCCCACAACGGGCACACCCTGGCGGGCAAGCTGGACGGTTTTTTTAGCCGCTTCAAGGGTATCGTATGTGTCCAGTAGAAAAACCGAATTATGGGGAAAGCTTCGTGCAAAGGCTCTGAAGGCTTCCTCTTCCCTGTCAAAGATCATTATGTATGAGTGAGCGACGGTGCCAAAGACCGGGATGTTCCAGCGGGCGCCGGCCTCAAGGTTTGAGGTTCCATCAAAGCCTGCAACGTAAGAGGCTCTCGCCGCGTAAATCCCAGCCTCAAGTCCATGGGCTCTTCTAAAGCCAAAGTCAACGAGTGAACGACCTCCAGCTGAGAGATAGATCCTTACCGCCTTTGAGGCAACGGTTGTCTGGAAGTGAATGACGTTTATTACCAGGGTCTCAAGGATCTGGGCATCGGGAAGAGGTGCCTCAACCTGAATGAGAGGTTCGTTCTGGAAGACAATCCTCCCCTCGGGGATGGCATATATGTTGCCCTCAAATCGGTAATCCTTGAGGTAGCCGAGGAAGTCGTCGCTGAACCTTTGGAGGCTCTTGAGGTAATTTATTTCCCTGTCGGTGAACCTGAACCTCTCAATGCCTTCTAAGAGCGTTTCTAAACCGCAACATACAAGAAAATTCCTGTTAGGTGGGAGTTTTCTAACAAAGAGGCTGAAAACCGCCCTTCCTGCTTTCCCGTTCTCAAGGTAACTCTGGGCCATTGTGAGCTCGTAAAGGTCAGTGCAAAGACCCAGAGCCTCCATTCTCAATGGCTATGAATTCCCCTGTGGAATTTCCTTATGTGTCCTTTTTTATGCCTGTTCTTGTGTGTTGATTTCTTGTGGGTTTCTGTCCCATGGGTTCTGACCGCAGGAAAGCCATGAATTCTATGAGTGGGATGGAAATTCACGTAGTGACCAGCATGGTGTCCCCAGCGGTTGTGGTCAAGAACCGCTCCGAGGAAGATGTGCTGGATCCCTTTTATGATGTGGGGATGATGAAGGTCGTG
>JALTVH010000088.1 GCA_027049085.1 Aquificaceae bacterium
AGGATCTCCGCACCTCCTCCGGGCACAGACATGAGACCTGCGGATTTGAGCCTTTGAAGAACTTCCTTTATAGGGATCTTTTCAAGCTTTGAAAGGTAAACGATCTCTGGGGCGGAAAAGCAGTGGATCTGAACCTGAGGAAACCTTTCCTTTATTGCGGAAATCATATCTTCGTAAAAGGTAAGTGGAAGGTCAGGGTTGATCCCGCCCTGCATCAGGAGGGTAGTGCCGCCCCACTCAACGAGTTCCTGAACCTTATTAAGAATTGCCTCAAGCTCAAGAGTGTAGGCGTCCTCGTCGCTCTTTCGCCTGTAAAATGCGCAGAATTTGCAACCTGCTATGCAGATATTGGTGTAGTTGACGTTTCTGTCAATCACAAAGGTAACTATGTTTTCAGGGTGCTTCCTTTTTCTTACTTCATTGGCGAGGAAACCAAGGGTTGGGAGGTCTGCTTCCCTGTATAGAAGGAGCGCCTCTTCGGGGCTGATCCTTTCGCCCGAGAGGACCTTTTCCTTTATGTGAAGGGCCGATTCTATCTTCAACGGGTTCCTCCCGGGGGTGGCATCATCGGCATCATGGGCATTCCCTGAGGCATTTTAAACTCCTTGTAGCCCTTGGGTGGCCTCAGCATGCTTTCGGGAATATCTATTTTCCTCGCATTTTTAACGGTTTCTATGATCCTCATTCCCATCTTTTCATCAACTGTTATGACGGGTGCACCTTCTTTTCTGACAAAATTTCTTAGAATTTTGTAGGCCTCCTCATAAAGATTCATAAGGGAAGGATTATTCTTAATGGAAGGCGATTTTTTAATAATTTTGAAGTAGCTATCCAGCATTGTTAGAGTTGCTCCCGCAAGGTTTTTGTCTTTGGCTATCCATACTGAACCTTTTTTGCCTTTTTGGTTTGGGCTTTTAATGCTCAGAATTACCTCTCTTGCAGTCCATTTTCCCACCTTTTTCTTTTTCCCTGTGAATTTGTAGAACTTTTTATTGACTCTGCACTTTTTCCCTTCCTCACAGATAATGAGTCCTTCAAAC
>JALTVH010000089.1 GCA_027049085.1 Aquificaceae bacterium
GAGTACGAACCGGTCTATAAGAATGTATTGGTACTGAGCGATCGCGATATCAATATCATTAAGAATGCATTGCGCAAGGCGGAGAAAACCCGCAACTACGAGTACATCGTAAAGCTGGCCGACAAAGCCAGTGAGATTTTGCAGGTAAAGAGCCAGCAAAAACCCCTGCAGTTTCTGCAAACACTTATGCGCGACTACGACCATCTGGCCAAAAAGCAGGATGCCCATCTTAAGTTATAATTTACCGGCAAAGGCACGCAATAAACAGCAGAATATCTTTATCTTTGCCGCGCTTTTGCAGGTGATTAAATACCACTGTTGCCTCCTTAGCTCAGCTGGTAGAGCGGATCACTCGTAATGATCAGGTCGCGGGTTCGAGTCCCGTGGGAGGCTCGTAACCTACCGGTAAACGTCCGGAAAAATAGGCCTGGCAAAGTAGCCGGTTTCACTTGCCGGAAGTAGCATGACAGACAAAAAAGTGAATTCGGGGTGTAGCGCAGCCCGGTAGCGCGCTTCGTTCGGGACGAAGAGGTCGTGGGTTCGAATCCCGCCACCCCGACTTAATATCTCTGAAAATTGAACTCGGAAGACAGGTGACCGAGATCTGATAACTGAAGCCGGAAAAATCTTAAATCATCAATCTGCAGTCTGCAATCTTAACCGCCAAGGGCGCAAAGTGTAAAAGCGGAGATGCGGAAATGCGGGGAAGTGTAGATGCGATTTATGAGCCCGAAGCAAAAAGTGATTGATCCCCGGATTTATTCCGCCTGCCTGAACGGAACGGGCAGGGGACCTGCCCCATGTAACCACTGTAGTGTCAATAGCCCCCGGCCTGCCTTTGCCAACAGGAGCAAGTCCGGGGATTTCGTCATTATAACCTGCCTTCGAGAGCATCAGTCAATTCAACCACTACAGCCAACTCGACCGGTTTATCAGTTCAGCCTACTGCTTTGGGAATTTACGTAATTTCTTTGGCAACCATAAAGTTAAATTTATCGCTATACTGAGTCCAATCTTCGAACTGCCGGCTGCA
>JALTVH010000090.1 GCA_027049085.1 Aquificaceae bacterium
TCACGGATGTCTACCTGGCGCTGTGGGGGAACAATGTTGAAGCAGCCGCCACAGGCGTTGCGTTGTACCGAAACCACGGCCAGCCCATTGCGGGCATTTTTACGCAGCTTTTCATAGGCCAGCAACAGGCGCTCCTCCACGGCCTTGGCAGCCTTGGCGCGCTCTTTTTCCAGCTTGGCTTCTTCGGCTTCGCTCTCGGCCAGCAAGCTGTCCAATTCCTCTTTCTTGGCTTTCAGGTCTGCCTCACGTTCCTTAACTTTCTCTTTGGTGGCCTCTACTTCTTCTTTCTTGGCCTCGATGTTGGCATAGGCCTCTTTAATGCGCTTTTCGGCAACCTGGATTTCGAGCTGTTGTAATTCCATCTCTTTGGTGATGGCATCAAACTCGCGGTTGTTGCGCACATTCATTTGTTGCTCTTCGTATTTCTTTATCAGCGCCTCTGATTCCTTGATGACTTTTTTCTTGTCTTCTATTTCCTGCTCAAAATCGGCTATCTGTGCTTCAAACTTGCTGATGCGGGTTTGGTAGCCGGCTATCTCATCTTCCAGGTCTTTCACTTCATCCGGCAGGGTGCCTCTTACTTTCCTGATGGCGTCTATGCGTGAATCAATATCTTGCAGTTTTACGAGCAGCGCTAGTTTCTCAGCTATCATAATTGGTTAATGTATTTTTAATAAAAATATCGTATCGGATTGGTTATCACTTTTGATAAATGAAGTGCAAAATTAGTGAATTTTTTGCTTAACAAATCATAGAGCAAATCTTTTGTGCCCACCTCACTTTCATAATGGCCAATATCGCAAAACAGCAGTTGATTTTCGGCATCGAAAAACTCATGATATTTCACATCGGCCGTTACGTAGGCATCGGCACCGGCCGCCCGTGCAGCACCCAAAAGAAAGGTTCCGCTGCCACCACAGACGGCCACTTTCTTTATCTCGCCTGAGAATGGTGTATGTCTGATGCAAGACAGGTCAAGGCTGCTTTGCAGGTGCTGTAAAAAGGCCTCTGTGCTCATTGGTTCGGGTAGC
>JALTVH010000091.1 GCA_027049085.1 Aquificaceae bacterium
AGAGCGCTATAGAGGAGATAAAGAAAGGGATAGAGAACTACAAGGCAAAGGTATGAACGCTGATGAGGTTATAAAAAAGGCGCTGAGGGTAATTGAGGAAGAGATAGAGGGGCTGAAGAAACTCGGGGATTCTCTTGACCAGAGTTTTGTAAGAGCGGTAGAACTGATCCTTTCCTGTGAAGGGAAGGTTGTAGTAACGGGGATAGGAAAGTCGGGTCACATCGGAAGGAAGATAGCCTCAACCCTTGCAAGTACAGGAACACCCGCCCACTTCGTTCATCCCTCCGAAGCCCTCCACGGGGACCTCGGCGTCATCGATAAAAAGGATGTGGTCATTGCAATTTCTAACAGCGGCGAGTCCCAGGAGGTTCTTAACCTTCTTCCCTACCTCAAGATGCATGGTGTTCCCATAATTGCTATAACAAATAACAGTGCTTCGTCCCTTGCACGCTACAGCGACGTTCATCTCTGCCTGAACGTTGACAGGGAGGCATGTCCCCTTGACCTTGCACCAACGACCTCTTCCACCGCTACTCTCGTTCTGGGCGATGCTCTCGCCATGGTACTGATGGAGATGAGGGGATTCACAAGAGAAGACTTTGCCATCAGGCATCCTGCCGGATCCTTGGGAAGAAAACTCCGCCTTGTCAAAGACCTCTACCACACCGGCGATGAAGTGCCTGTGGTAAATGAGGAAACACCGATGAGCGAGGCGATCATAGTGATGACCGCCAAGGGTTTTGGTGCTACCGCTGTGGTTGATTCATCGGGAAAATTAACGGGGATCATAACCGATGGGGACCTCAGGAGATTTGTAAACAGAGGAGGGAACTTTGACACGTCCCTTGCGAGAGACGTCATGACCAGAAATCCAAAAACCGCAAGGCCCGATGAGCTTGCCCTGAAGGCTCTGCGCCGAATGGAGGACCACAAGATTACAGTCCTCATAGTTGTTGATGACAAAAATAAGCCGGTTGGCATCATTCACATGCACGATATACTCAGGTCAGAGATAGTTTGAAGCTGTGGTA
>JALTVH010000092.1 GCA_027049085.1 Aquificaceae bacterium
CAGGGTTTTGCTAACGCTGTTGGGATGGCCTTGGCTGAGAGGTTTCTATCTAAGAAGTTTAACAGGGAAGGATACGAAGTCATTGACCATTTCACCTATGTTCTATGTTCCGATGGTGATCTGATGGAAGGCATATCCTATGAGGCGGGTGCAATTGCTGGCCATCTTGGTCTTAACAAGCTTATAGTGATCTGGGATAACAATCACATTTCTATAGATGGTGATACATCCCTTGCATGGTCAGAATCTGTACCGGAAAGATTTACAGCTCTTGGTTGGGATGTTCAGGTTATTGAGGATGGTTACAGCCTTGATAAGATTGAGGAGGCAATTAAAAAGGCTCGGAAAAGCGAGAGACCATCCTTTATATCCATCAGAACTCACATAGGTTATGGGAGTCCCTTACAGGATACAGCTAAGGTTCACGGTGCACCTCTCGGACCAGAAAGGGCTGAGGAGACAAGAAAGAACCTCGGATGGCAGTGGCCACCCTTTGAAGTTCCTAAAGAGGCGTTAAATTATACCCGCAGACATATTGAGCTTGGAGAGAAGCGTGAAGAAGACTGGAAAAAACTGCTGGAGGAATACAGGAAGGAGTTCCCCGAATTATATGAAGAGTTGGAGAGAGTGATGAATTCCCAATGGCGTAATACATGGTATTACAGGATGGAGAGATTTAAAGAACCCCTTGCCACAAGGAAGGCTTCAGGTGCTGTGATAAATGCAATTGCAGAGGAAGAGCCATACTTTATTGGTGGCTCTGCTGATCTGACGGAGTCAAACAATACACTTATTAAGGAGGGGGGTGATATGAGCAGAGATAACCCCCTTGGCAGGAACATACATTTCGGTGTAAGGGAGCATGCCATGGGGGGGATCCTTAACGGAATTGCCTATCATGAAGGGGTCCTCCCCTTTGGTGGTACCTTCCTTATATTTTCTGACTACATGAGACCCACCATCAGGCTTGCTGCTATGTCAGGCCTTCAGGTAATTTATGTCTTCACCCATGACTCAATAGGACTTGGA
>JALTVH010000093.1:0-349 GCA_027049085.1 Aquificaceae bacterium
AACCGAGAAGGTCGCAAGCGTCACCCTCCACTATGCGGTTCAGCCCTCAAGCATACCTGAGGAGTTTGATTACGTCGCCCTGGGCCATGTTCACCGCTACCAGAGGATTGATCATGCCCCCGTCCCGACCTATTACACGGGGAGCATGTACCAGCTTGACTTCTCTGAGGCGGGGGATGAGAAGTTCTTTAATTTCGTTGTCATTGAAGATGACCTGAAGGTTGAAAAGCTCCCCCTATCTCTGAAGAATCAGCTCAGGGAGGTTCGGCTGAGCCAGAGTGAGATCGCAGAGGTGCTCAGAGAACTCTCGCAGGGCGGTGAACTGCTCAAGGTAAGCCTTGAGGTGACC
>JALTVH010000093.1:359-1024 GCA_027049085.1 Aquificaceae bacterium
CGTTGAACTTCTCAAGAAGGAACTTGGGGACAGGCTGATAAGGCTTGAGCTTGATTTCGGCGAGCCGAAGGTGGAGCCTCCCGATGGTCCCGATGGTGACTCAAAGCTCAGTCCTGTGGAACTCTACAGGGAGTATTACAGGCTATCCTACGGGAAGGAGATCCCCCAGGACCTTGAGAGGGAATTTGTAAAGCTACTTAAGGAAGCGGAAGAGCAGGTATAATTATCTGCCATGGACTACGACGTGATAATAATCGGTGGCGGTGCCTCCGGTCTTTCCTGTGCTCTAACACTTGCCTCCGCAAGGGGAAGAGGCTGGGACTGGGCAGAAAACAGGAGGTACATGGTTCTTGACACCGGAAGGTCGGACATGAACAGGGCTATGTTCAACAACGTTCCCGGTATTCCGAGGGGAACTACTGGAAAACAGCTCCTTGATAGGATAAGGGAGCAGATCAAAGAATGGGGAGGCGTGGAATTCAGGGATGAGAAGGTCACGAGGATTGAGGGAGAGGAAGGAGGCTACAGGGTTTTTACCGAAAGCGGGCAGTCGTATGCCTGTGAACATGTTGTTCTTGCAAGCGGTTTTCACAGGTTTGAGATAGAAGTTGAGGGTGTGGAGGTTGTGGAGAATCCTTACTCACCGAAGCCGGGCAGAGTTATGA
>JALTVH010000094.1 GCA_027049085.1 Aquificaceae bacterium
CCTCCTCAACCCTGTGCTGAAGAGTCTCAACGCCGAGCATCAGGTCGTTGATGGGGATCTCCTCGTAGAGGGCGTCCATTATAAGCTCGGAGATCCGCCTCTCTCCCGCCATGTCCTGAAGCTCAACTATGTTGTAGCTCCTCTCTTTGGGATAGCATATCGGGATCCTGACGACTCTGATTTCTTTCTGGTTTTCTATGGCTCTCAGCTCATCTTCAAGGAGGATAGGCGAGTCTATCTGAAGGCGCCTGGCGTGGTGGGGCGTCTCAAGGAGGAAGTTCCTCTTGTAGCCGAGGTTCATCTTCAGGGACATAACGAGCTTTTCCCTTATGGGGTCAATGGGCGGGTTTGTTACCTGGGCAAACCTCTGTTTGAAGTAGCGGAAAAGGAGCTGGGGTCTTTCCGCAAGAGGAGGGAGAGGTGTGTCGTCGCCCATTGAGAAGGTTGGCTCTATCCCCTTCTCCGCCATGGACTGAAGGACGTTTTTTATCTCTTCTTTTGTGTAGCCAAAGGCTATCTGCTTGCGCTTTCTCTCAGGGTCCTCTTTTGGAGGTCTGATCTCTGGCTCTGGGCAGAGGTCCCTGAGCCTTATCAGGAACCTGTCAAGCCAGTCTTTGTAGTGCTTCTGCCCTGCAAGGGACTCAAGGATCTCTTCTGTTTTATAGACCTCGCCTTTAGTTAGATCAACGGCTATCGTGTCCCCTGGACCGAGCCTCCCCTTCTCCTTTATCTTTCTGCCCGACAGATCAATCATTCCCACCTCTGAACCAAGAACCATTATCCCGTCCTCGGTTATCACGTACCGTGCGGGCCTAAGGCCATTTCTGTCAAGGTGGGCTCCGACTCTGTTCCCAACCACGTAGGCTATTGCGGCGGGTCCGTCCCAGGGCTTCATCAGGAGGGATTCATACTCAAAGAAGGCTTTAACCTCATCGGAAAGCTCGGGGACGTGCTCCCAGGCAGGAGGAATGAGCATGTTTATCGCATGCTCGGGTGAGTATCCCACAAGGCAAAGGAGCTCAA
>JALTVH010000095.1 GCA_027049085.1 Aquificaceae bacterium
TCCTTTCCTGTAACCAGCCTCCAGTTGTAGCAGTGCCTGCACCTGAGGTTGCATCCTTTCAGAAAAAGGGCAAGGCTCCAGCTTCCGGGCACCTCTTTTGATGAGACCAGAAAGCTCGCTACTTTCAGTCCCACAGAGACGCCCCCATCAGTTCCTGAAAGAGGACCTTCTTTCTGGTTACCCAGTCTGCCCTCCTCCCTCCCTGCCAGTAGTTTTCTTCCCCTTCATAAACGTACCTGTCCTTATCAACCTTCCTGATTCGCCTTGCAACGGGCCTGTAGTAACCGATCACCCTTGAGTAAACAGAGGTGTCCTCTGAACCGCAGTGGGGACAGGTGAAGTGCTCTCCCACCGTTTTCCTTGAGCAGTTGTTACATAGAGTCAGGGTGGGGGTGAGAGTTATGTATATCAAAGTAAGGTTTTCAAAGGTCCTCTTTATGAAGTCCCTTAGGGCACCCGGTGAGGGCATCTCGTTGAGGAAGATGTGCTGAATGCTCCCTCCCGTGGCAAATCTCTGGGTGTGTGAAGACACGAGGAGCTGACTTGCCAGTGAGGGCCCGTCAAAAGGTGGCTGAAAACCTGCGGTGAGGAAAACGCCAGACCCCTGGGGATCGCCCTTAACAAAGGGAGGATGTCCGTCAAGTTTTCCGAGCCAGTAGCTTCTGTATAGCCTGTATCTGTTCCAGTTCCCCTTTGCTATTTCCCTCATGAACTCAAGGTCCTTCTGGGCGAGCTTGGGTCCTGCTGTTTCGCCTGGTGCGTACTCAAAGTTCCAGGGGACGCCATCTTCCCTCATGAACTTCTCAAGGTTTGTGAGGATGAACTCTGCCACTTCCCTGGCAAACTCAAGGCCCTGCGGGTGGAAAATCCCTGATTTTTCTTCAATAACCTTTCCTTCCTCATCGTAAAGGGCAAAGCCAAAGTTTATCAGCCCCTCGTGTCCTCCCTGAAGGGATATGGTATTGAACATGGTTGAGAGGTCTTTCATGTAATAAAAGAAGGTCGGATAGAGTTCTCTGTGG
>JALTVH010000096.1 GCA_027049085.1 Aquificaceae bacterium
ATGGCTATCACCAGGCTTACCGCAAAAATTCCAGCAGCAACGCCGAGGGATTCCATTCCTTAAAATATTTTCCTATGAAAAAGATTTTTGTAATCATACTTTTGCTTATAATTGCTCTTGTCATGATCTCAGCGATCGTATCAAGGCTTCCTGTGGGTGACAGGGTGGCGATACTGAGGATCTCGGGTGTAATTGTCAATCCGATGCCCGTTGTTAAGAAGATAAACAGGCTTTCAAAGGACAAAAGCGTCAAGGCTCTTGTGATAAGGGTTGACAGCCCTGGGGGATCGGTGGGTGCATCGCAGGAAATTTTCAGAGCCATAGAGAAGTTCAGGGAAGGCGGAAAGCCCGTTGTTGTCTCAATGGGCAACGTTGCGGCGTCGGGAGGGTATTACGTTTCTATTCCAGCTGATTTCATTTACGCCAACGAGGGAACCATTACGGGAAGCATAGGTGTTATAGTCCAGCACGTTGCCTATAAGGAACTTATGAAAAAGATAGGTGTGAGCGCCACCTCTATCAAAACAGGAAAGTTCAAGGACACTCTCAATCCTTTCAGGGAATTGACGGCCGAGGAAAAGAAATATCTTAAGGACACAATTACGGAGGTTTACAACCAGTTCATTGATGCCATTCTCAGATACAGAAACCAGAAGATTAGCAGGGAGAAGCTCTTGGAGGTTGCAGACGGAAGGGTTCTGACGGGCGCAAGGGCAAAGGAACTTGGGCTTGTGGACGGGATCGGGGGCATTGAAGACGCTGTATCAAAGGCAAAGGAGCTTGCGGGTGTTCCTGAGGCGAGGGAATTTTACGTTCCGGAGGATAGATCGCTGGTTCAGCGGGTCCTTGGGGGAGAGATTGAGGAGCTCAAGATCCTTAACTCTTACAGCCCCTTCTTTTATCTCATGAGGTTCTGACAATTAAAATATTTACATGCAAATAAAACACTTTCAATCACGGGAAGACTTCTACCGTTTTTTGAAAGAAAGGATCGGCATTTTTGTGAAGGAGGCGGA
>JALTVH010000097.1 GCA_027049085.1 Aquificaceae bacterium
TCACTCCATAGGCTCCGGGTAGTCTTTCAAAGAGGTTGATGGGAAAGGGCTTGACAATGTCAAGAACTCTGAAGATGACAAATGCAAGGATGTAGGTCTTCAGAGTCGGATCCACAAAGACAAAGCAGGCAAGGTAGCCAACGATCTCGTCTATTACAACCTCTTCCGGGTCGCTTTCACCGGTTATTCTTATAACTTCGTTGGAAGCAATAAGCCCAAGGGCAAAGAGGACACCCGTGGTAGCTACGATCGTCCAGAGGTTGAAGGAAGCGAGGTAGAGGATAGGAACAGCTATCAGCGTCCCCAGAGTTCCGGGGGAAAGACCAAGCCTGCCAACATAAAAACCGGTTGCTATGAGCTGGAGCACCCCTCAGACAGCCCTCGCAAGCTTTTTGCGGTAGCTCTCAAAATCTTCGGGGAATTTCTCCATAGCCTGTTTTATCAGCCTTCCCGCAACAGCACCGAGACCGCATATGGAGGTGGGCTGGATGTACTTGTTGACAAAGACAAAACCTTCCCAGTCTCTCTCCGTTGCTTCTCCTTTGTAAATTTTTTCAAGGAGGTAAGCCTGCTCGTGGCATCCTACCCTGCAGGGCGTGCACTGACCGCAGGTCTCGTGCTCATAAAACTTTGCTATCATCAGGCAGGCTTCAACTATGTCCTGATCTTCTGTTAGGACTATGACCGTTCCGGTTCCGCCAAAGCCAAAGGTTGAGTAGTCCATCGGTGTGTCAAGCTCCTCGCCGGAAAAGCAGTCAAGGGCTCCTGAAAAAACAGCCTTAACCTTCTTGTTTCCGATGGTCCCACCCGCGTATTTAAAGATTACCTCTCTCAAGGTCGTATTCATAGGCAGCTCATAGACACCGGGCTTTTTTACCTTCCCGCTGACGGGGAAGAGCTTGGGACCCGCGTAATCACTGGGACCAATGTATCGATATTCCTCCCAGCCGAGGTTTATGATGAAGGGAACGTTGCAGATGGTCTCAACGTTGTTCACTACCGTTGGCTTTCCGAATAGTCCTACCTGAACGGGGAAAGGCGGCTTCAACCTCGGGTGTCCCCTTTTTCCTTCAAGGGACTCTATCAGGGCAGTTTCCTCTCCGCAGATGTATGCACCCGCTCCCCTCGCAACGTAGATTTCAAGGTCAAAGCCAGATCCAAGGATATTCTTGCCCAGAAAGCCCTTCTTCTTCGCCTCCTCTATCGCATCCCTCAGGATGTAATAGCCTGCCGGATACTCTCCCCTTATGTAAATAAAGGCTTCGTTAGCTCCTATCGCATAAGAGGAAATTATCATCCCCTCTATGAGGAGGTGGGGGTCCCTCTCAATGAGGATCCTATCCTTGAAGGTGCCGGGTTCGGACTCGTCCGCATTGCAGATGAAGTATCTGGGTGCAGGGTTCTGGACCGCGAACTGCCACTTTCTTCCTGTGGGGAAACCTGCTCCACCCCGGCCTCTAAGTGTGCTCTTGTCAACCCAGTCAATTATTTCAGAAGGATCCATATTGAGAGCCTTCTCAAGAGCCTGGTATCCGCCCTCCTTCAGGTAATCCTCAATCATGTGGACTCTGGGCTTCTTTGCCCTCTTTAAAAGCATGTTGAGGGTTGTCTCTGCGTAAATCTCAGGTATAGCGGGATAGGATCTCATTTAGCTTCTCCTCACTTTCAAAGACATAGGTATCTTCGTTGACCATAAAAACGGGCGCACAGCTACAGGCACCAAGGCACTGCACTGGAACGATCTTGAATTTTCCGTCGGGGGTCACCTCACCGGGCCTGATCTTGAGAGCCTTTTCAAGGGCATCAATGAGCCTCTTCTTGCCAAGGAAGTGACAGACAACGCTTACGCAGACCCGTATTCTGTATTTTGCAGGAGTCTCTCTGTCAAACATATCGTAAAAGGCAACAACCTGTTCAACGTGGTTGAGGGGCATATCCAGAAGGTCGGCGAGGGGCTTGAGAGATTCCTGGGGAATGTACCCGTAGTGGTCCTGGATCTCATGAAGGCAGAGCAAAACCGCCTGTTCTTTACGCGGGAAGTATCGCGCGTGGGACTTCAGCTTATCAAGGAGCGCCCCCTCAAACATGCTTATACATTTTACAGCCATAGGCATTTTTTTCAAAGGAAGGGATATCATAATACGGGGATTTCGGCGATCGCCCCTTTGAGAACGTCAATAACCTCATCTATCTGATCTTTTTCAATCACAAGAGGCATCATCAGAACCATGACATCCCCAAGGGGACGCAGGAATACTCCCTTTTCCCAGCACTTCCGTGCAACCCTGAAGCCCATCCTCTCACCGTAAGGGAAAGGCTCTCCCTTTTCCCTGTTCTTTACCAGCTCTATACCCGCCATAAAACCAAGCTGGCGAACGTCTCCGACATGTTCAAGATCCCAGAACTCTTTCAGGCGCCTGTTCAGGTGTTCAATTTTAGGGGTGAGTTTTTCAAGGGTTTTTTCCTCATCAAAGACCTCAAGGTTTGCAAGGGCAACCGCACAGGCAAGGTTGTTGCCGGTGTAAGTGTGGCCGTGGTAAAAGTGCTTTGCCTCACCGAACTCCCCCAGAAAAGCGCTGAAAACCCTGTCGGTGGTCAGAGTGACCGCGAGAGGCAGGTATCCGCCCGTGATCCCTTTGCCGAGGCACATAAAGTCGGGGGTTATCCCTTCCTGCTCGCAGTAAAACATCGTTCCTGTTCTTCCAAAGCCCGTGGCAACTTCATCAACAATCATCAGGACTCCGTGCTTCTTTGTAATCTCCCTCACGCCTTTCATAAACCCTTTAGGGTAGGGGAGCATCCCGGCCGCCGCCTGAATACCGCTTTCCATCACAACAGCAACAACGTCCCTCCTTGCTCTGAGGACCTCATCCAGCTTCATCAGAAGGTCTTCTGAACATGTCTGGGAAAGCTCACCAAAGTTTTCTTTGCAGTATAAATAGGGAGAAGGGAGCTTGATCGTTTCAAAGAGAAGGTCTCTGTAGGTTCCGTGGAAAAGGTCTATCCCACCCACGGACACAGCACCTATGGTGTCACCGTGGTAGGCTTCTGAAAAGGTGACAAAAACCTTTCTATCCTCTCCCCTGTTTCTCCAGTAGTGGTATGCCATCTTGAGGGCTATCTCTACAGCCTCCGCACCGTCCTCGCTGTAAAAAACCTTGTTTAGACCCTCAGGGCTTATCTCAATGAGCCTTCGCGCAAGGAGTATGGCTGGGATGTTAGAAGATCCAAGGGTGGTTGTGTGAGCAACCTTCTTTAACTGATCTTCAATTGCTTTATTCAGCTTCGGGTGGTTGTGGCCGTGGACGTTGCACCAGAGAGAGGAAATTGCGTCTATATAACGTTTTCCATCTATGTCCCAGAGGTAAACGCCCTCACCCCGCTCAAAAATGATCCCCCCCTCCTCGCGGTAGACCTTCATCTGGGTGAAGGGATGCCAGAAGTTTTCTTTATCCCACCGTATCAGGGTTTCCCTGTCCCATTTCATAAGGACAAAATTCTAACAGATGTAGGTCTCAGTCGCCTATGTGGATGGCGGTAACCGAGTCCATGGTTGCAACGTGGAGCTTGAGCCAGGGAACAAAAACCTCCTCAAGAAACTTTATGACAGATGAGGGGTCCTTTGTCTCCTTCCATTCTTTATAAATCCTGTCCACCTCCTTCCTCATCATATCATGTTCCTGCTTGTGCATGGGGTAAGCAAAGAATTCAGCTTCCCTCATCAGCGCTTCTTCCGTTGAGAAGTGCTCCTCAACGTCCTGAACAAATTCATCCATCAGACTGTCTGCCTCTTCAAAGTTCCTTTCCTTGAGGGCATCATACAGCTTATTGAGTAGCTCAATTTCATCCTCGTGAATGGCATTCATAAACATATTGGAAACTTTCTGGACCTCACTAAGGTTAACAAGCATTTGCTTACCTCCTCAGATAAAAATATAAGTCGTCTTTAGTAAACAAATGATTACAATCATAAGTTAATTTTACACAACAGGGCGAAGGCTTACATCACCTGCAAGGATCCTTTTTCTCCCATTGCCGGTCTCAAGCAAAAGGCCGCCTTCCCCGTCAATTCCTTCAAGGATCCCCGCAAGGGCGCTCTGGCCATCTGTAACCACCACCTCCTGGCCCCTGAACAGAAGGCAGGACTCAACCTCGTCTGCAAAGGACCCAAACCCTTCCTTCGCAAACCCCTCAAGAACTTCCGAAATCTCCTTAAGGATCCCGATCAGCACATCCCTCCTGTCATATATTTCTCCGCTTACCATCCTCATTGATACAGCAACTTCACCTATATGTCTAAACTCTTCCTGATTCACATTGAGACCAACACCCGATATCAGCCATCCACCTGTTCGCTCAACTAGGACACCGCAGCACTTCTTCCCTTCTACATAAACATCGTTGGGCCACTTTATTGCAGGGGAAAATCCCTGGGAGCTTAAAAACCTCTTCACACCGAGGGCTACCGCAAGGGGAAAGCCCATGATATTTCTAAAAATTTCTTCACTGAGGACGAAACTAAAATACAGGCCTCCCTCCTGGGACTCCCACCTCCTTCCTTTCCTTCCTTTTCCCTTTTTTTGCCTGTTTGCAACCACCACCGTCCCGCTCTCAAAATTCCCCTTCTTCAAAACTTCCTGAGTGGAGTCAACGTCTTCAAGCCAAATAAGAGCTTCAAAGAGGCTCACAGAAGGCGTTCCCTGATCATAGGATAATGCTTTCTGTTCATGGTCCATAGCCTGAGGTCATTTTCCACCACCGATGCGGCAATGAGAGCGTCCGCTATTTTTACCCCGTGGGACTTACCATAGCTGTTCATAAACTCTCCCGCAAGCCCTCCCGTTTCCTTCCCTATTTCCACAACACCGAACTTACCGAGGAATTCCAGGATTCTCCCTATTTCCTGAGGCCTTGCGCCAGCCAGGATCTCCGCTATCTGAATAGCGGATATGAAGACTTCACCGCCAGACTGTCTGATAATCTCCTTTGCCTTTTTTACCACATCCTCCCTTCCTCTGAGTATCCATATGATCACATCGGTGTCAAACATCACCAACCTTTCTGTCCTCCCTCCTCTCCTTTATGTAATCATCAACATCAAAATCCCTGTCCTTCCAGATACCAGCTACTTTCTCAATCCCAGAGAGAAGTGCCTCCTCCCTCCTCCTCAGGCTTTCCCTCACGGCCTGTCTAACCAGCTCAGAGAGGGAGACTTTCTTTAACCTGCTCTCTCTCTTCAGGATCCTGTAAGTTTCTTCATCAATGTAAAGTTGAGTTCTCCTCATAGGATAATGTATATATACATCATTCCCGAGATCAAGGTGCAATTCAATCAGTGTCTAAAATGCCTCATTCCCGTGAAGATCATCGCTATGCCGCGATCATTTGCACAATCAATAACCTCTCTGTCCCTGATGGATCCACCCGGCTGAATGATGGCCTTAATCCCTGCCTCAGCAGAAAGCTCAACGGAGTCCTTGAAGGGAAAGAAAGCTTCAGAGGCAAGAACCGATCCCCCAAGGTCGTGCCCATACCTCTGTGCCCTCTCAATGGCGCATCTGAGAGCATCCACCCTTGAAACGTTCCCCGACCCGATCCCGATGGTCATCCCATCCCTTGCAATTACCACAGCGTTGGACCTTACATGTTTGCAGACCTTCCAGGCAAAGAGGAGGTCCTCCATTTCCTTCTCCGAGGGCTCTCTCTCCGTCGCCTTCTCAAGGCTTTCCCAAAGCTCTGAGTCCTC
>JALTVH010000098.1 GCA_027049085.1 Aquificaceae bacterium
ACTGAAGTAGGATCCGACGTTGGCATTAAAGGTTGTACCGCTCGATGGTGATATGAAAAGAGGAGTACAGGATCCACCACCTCCACCACCTCCACCACCCCCACAGTCAGGATCTCTGAGGGTTATTGAAAATCCTTTTGTGTAAGAGGTGCAGGAATCCACCTTCACACTGAAGCTGTAGACATCTTCAGAACAACCAGAATCAGTTGGGGGTGTGCCTGTGATCTGTCCACTTGCACTCAGGCTCAGTCCGGGAGGAAGGTTTCCGGAAACAAGGCTGTAGGTGTAACTCCCTGAACCGCCGATTGAGGTAAGGTTTGCGCTGTAAGAAGTTCCCTCATAGGCATCAGGAAGGTTGTTGGTAATGATCTCAACATCCTTTGCCCTGACAGGAATTGTAAAGGTCCCACTCCTTGTCTGCCCTTCACTGTCTTGAACCGTTGCATTAACAGTTATCGTCCCTGTGCATGATGAGAGAGTACCCGTATTTCCTGGCTCCAGATTGACTGTCCCAGAAATCAGACCATCTGAACCAACACTCAATCCACCCCCTGCAGTGCCAGACCATGTGTAGGGCGGTTTTCCGCCCTTTGCTTTTAGCTGGTAAGCATAAGCACTGTCCTCAACTGCAGGGGGAAGTGTATTTGGACTGATGATAGTTAAAGTCTCACATCCCTGAGCAGACTGGATTTCGTGAAGGGCAACCCATTTGACTATGTCATCATATCCTTCAACCCTGTCAGGATCATCATCTCCTGGAACCTGAAAATTATCCACCTGAGTCCCGAAGGGGTAAATGGTTACAGTAGTCGGGTTGGTAACATTCAGGGTTCCGTGAGTTTGATTGTTGTAATTTCCGTTACCGCTTATAAGAATAAAGGCGACATTGCTTATATCGGTACTTGATGTGCAGGAAGGATCGTCGCAAACCCTAACCGTCAGTTTGGTTGATGTTAGTCCGCAGAGCGAGGTTACCGTTGTATTAGCAAGAGAGTCATCGTAAAC
>JALTVH010000099.1 GCA_027049085.1 Aquificaceae bacterium
TTATCTTGTCTCTGGGAACTCCGAGGCCTACGGAGACCTCGGGACAGACAGGTATCACCTCGCACCTTTCGGAGAGCTCCAGGACGAACTCGTCTTCCGCTGATCTTCCGTCGTATCTTACCTTCTCTCCGAGAAGACAGGCGCTCACCACGAGGCGCGGCCTATCCATCTTCCCTTTCCGCGGAGAGCACTATCTCTTTTAAGGCCTCCATGAAGGTTGGGTGGGTCCTCAGTGTGGGTACGCGCTTGTAGTCTTCTATGCCTAAGCTTTCTGCCAGCTTCCCATACTGGATGTCGAGTTCATAAAGGGTTTCCGAGTGCTCGGAGACGAAGGAGACGGGGATCACCGCGATCCTTTTAACTCCCTCCTTTGCGAGCTCCTCTATGAGCTCGTCCGTCATGGGCTCCAGCCACTTGATGGGCCCCACCTTACTCTGGTATCCGAGCCTGTAGGGGACCTCTGGAAAGTGCTCCATTATGAGCTCCACAGTCCTCTCGGTCTGATCCTTGTAGGGGTCTCCCTCCTTTATCACATACACGGGCAGGCTGTGGGCGGAGAAGAGGAAAAAGTAATCCTTCCAGTTCCCGAGGCTCTCTTTAATGTTCTCCACCATCGCCTTTATGTAAAGGGGGTGGTCGTGGTAGTCCCTCACCTTTACGACGGGGACCTTGGGGTAGTTCTTCCTTCCGTATACTCTATCGAACTCCCTGAAGGAGGATCCCGTGGTGGTCGTGCTGAACTGGGGATACATGGGCAGGAGGATTATCTTTTCGATCTCCTCCTTGAAAAGCTCATCGAGGGCCTCCTCCGTGAAGGGGTGCCAGTATCTCATGGCGACGACAACTTTGTATCTTTCTCCGAGGAGTTCCTGAAGCTTTTTCGCCTGTTCGAGGGTCTGATCCTTCTGCGGGGACTTCCCCCCCATAAGCTCGTAGTAGTGCCTCGTCTTCTTGGCTCTGACCTTCGAGATTATCCAGGCCACGGGCTTTTGGATGGGCCTCGGTATTCTGATAAGGTCGTGGTCGGAGAACAGGTTGTATAGGAAAGGCTGAACTGCCTCTAAGCTGTCCGGACCTCCCATGGAGAGTAGGATGACACCGGTCTTTTTCATTTTTTCTTATTCAGTATAACCTCCATCTCCTCTAAAAATTCCCTTGTGTGAAAGATGCCGTACTTTAGGTGAAGTAGCTCGTGAACTACGATCTCCATGAGTTCCCGTTCTGATATATCCGGTAGGATATTCTTGTTTATCCTTATCTCCTTCCTTATCAAGGAGATCGTTGCCTTCTTCCTCTTCATCGGCTTTATCCTTACGCTGACCTTCTCCTCTATACCGAGCTCCCTTCTCAGATTATCCACCATCCTCCTTATCTCTTTGACATACATCCTTAGCTCTCCATGAGGGGTTTTATGAAATCTTCTACGAGTTTGTTTATCAATCTATCCCTCTGCCCTGTGTTCTTAATCCTGATCAGATCTATATGCAGAGCCTTCCTGAGTTCGTCCCACATGGAGGAGGGGACGACTCTCCTTCTCGCTATCCTGTCGAGAACCCCTCCCGTCCTTTCAAGACCGAAGTTGCCGTACCCTCTTTTCAAGAGCATCCTCCGGATGTTCAAGACGATCCTATCCGTTTTGGAGAGGTCTCTCGTCTCCCTTTCGTAATCTTCCTTCTCTTCTTTAATCCTCGTGAGCTCCTCTAAGAGTTTCTCAGCGGATATTTCACTGTTTAGATAACTTTCCTTCAATTCCCTAAGCCTGTTGTATAGCTCTCTGTAAACTAAGTCCCTTTTATCCTCTATCTCATCGAGCAGGGTATAGAGCAGGTCCGCAACGAGAATTATCGCGCTTCTTTTTCCCTTCAGCTTCTCTAAAGCTTCATTGTCTATGCTAACCTTCCCCGCCTCCTCAAATGGGTCGAAGCTTAGCCTATCTATCAGCTCCTTCCTTACGCTATCCCAGGGTATCCCCGACTTCTTAGGGTTCCTCTTCCTGTTTATAGAAGCTCTGAGGATCTGAATCCAACCTACCTTTTCATAGTAATCGATCTTTTTCGGGTAAGCCCCTAAGGAGTTAAAGAGGTCAAGAACTTCTTTTATTGTGATCATGAATCTTTCGAGCTCTGGGGAGAGGACTATGTCCGAAACGGTAATATCGAACTCCTCCCTGTCCATATCTCCTCTATTTAACCTTTCTAAGAATTGCTCCCACTCTTGGTCGGTTACAGCATTAAAAAGTTTTTTAAACTCCTCGTATCTCTCCAGGAAGGTCTCCCAGAGTTTATCCGCTTCAACGAAGAGGAACTTAGCTATGTCCTTCTTTATCTCCTCATCTTCGTAGATGTTGTATTGAGTTATAGCTTTTAGGTAGTTCTCTATCAGGAAGCCTGGTATGTCAACGACTATCCCGTATCTTTTACCCTCGTGAGGTCTGTTTACCCTCGCAACCGCCTGGAGCAACTGGTGGTCTTTCATAACTTTGTCCACATACATGACCTTGAGCATAGGAGCATCAAAACCCGTAAGGAGCATGTCCGTTACTATGAGAACCTTCGGGTTTTCCTCCGTGAGGAACTTCTCTTTCAAAATCCTGTTTACTTCCTGCCAGCCTGCCCCGAACTTCGACTCAACTTCCTCTTTGAAATCCCTTATCTCGCTCACCTTCTCCTCGTCCGTATACGTCATCACCACCTCAACCCAGTTCTTTGCCCTTTCTCCGAATTTAGAAATGAGTTTCTCCTCAAGGATCCTTTTGTATCTCACGCAGGCGAGCCTGCTATTTGCCACCACGAAGGCTTTGAACTTAAAGCTTTCACTGTCCTCCTCTATGCGCTCCGCTATGTAATCGCAGGCTTTTTCTATGTGGTCAATGCTGTCAAGTATATGACTGATCTTAAGCTCCTGTCTGACCTCCTGAGCGCTCACCTCTTCCTCCTCCACCCCGAACTCCCTGAGAACTTCCTTAACAGCCTCCTCAGTTATTATGTAAGGCTCGGTCCTTAGTGTCCTCCAGACTATAGGGGTAGTGAATCTGTCCCTCAAAGAGTCTTCTATGAAGTATCTGTCGAGGTAGAACTCCCCCTCTTCGGAGAATTCCTTGAAAGTGTTCCTGTCCTTCCTGTGAACGGGGGTTCCCGTGAACCCGAACTTGAGGGCTTTCTTCAGCACCGCTTCTCTTACATCCGCAAGGATGCCGTATTCGGTCCTGTGGGCTTCGTCCCTGAGGACGAGGATCTCTTTCTTCGTAATAGGACCTATATCTTTGAGCTCCTCACGAACATCCTTCCTGAACTTGTGAGCCATGACAAGGTAAACTCCCTTAAAGGTAAGGGTGGGGTTCTCTTCCTGTTCCTTTATCTTCTTAAGCTCCTTTTTCAGTTCCTCAACGCTCTGTATCCTTTTCAAAAAGTCCCTGAACCTTGCGGGTTTTACATTCAGGTCTTTTTCCATCTGGTCCTCAAGCTCCTGCCTGTCCACGACTATAAAGACGTGTGGGTTTCTGCTTTCAAACTTCTCAAAGAAAAACTCCGTTAAAAAGAGTATCTCAAAGGTCTTCCCTGAACCTTGCCAATGCCATACGAGTCCCTTTCTCTTTGTAGAAATGCCGTTTATATACTCCTGCACCCTCCTGAAGGCTTTTTTGACCGCAAAATACTGCATGTATCTGGGAACTATTCTTCTGAGGTTGCCCGCCTTGTCCACGTGTATGAAGATAAAGCCCCTCAAGATCTCCGTTAGCCTTTCAGGTCTTAAAAGGTCGTATATGTTCTCTTTCTTCTCTTCGTCCCTCCAGATTTCAGTCTTTAAAGGTCTCTCTTTTCCTTCCCAATTAGGCAGGGTTGGGACGTATCCTTTTTCGTCCCCGTAGGCTACCGCAAACTGGACGAAGTTAAAGAGTTTCGGGCTTTTTATCTGGTAAGCCTTAATATCCTTCAAGGCTTTACCTACCGTATGTCCAACCGAGAACTCCCTCTTTGCCTCTATTATCACAATTGGGATACCGTTTATAAAGAGGGTAAAGTCAGGCTTTGAGTTGTCGGGCTTTCCCTTGAACTTTATCTCATGTCCGTAATGGAAGACGTTATTTTCAGGGACTTCGTAGTCTATAAGCTTCACTCTTATCTGAGTTTTCCCAAGGGGTCCCTGTTTTATGGATACCGTTATGCCCCATTTTAGAAACTCAAGAACCTTGGCGGGGTCGTCCGTATTCAGGAGTTTGCTTTTTACTTCCGTCAGGATTTCTTTAATATCTTCATCTTTTAAGCCTTTCAGTTCGTCTCTGTTCAGTTCCAAAAACTTTCTGTTAAATACCTCCTCTACCAGATAGTCTTCTAAAAGCTCGTGTTCTCCTACTATCTCAGGAGGCAGTTTCTTCCATCCTATTCGGGTGAGCCTCTTCTCAATTTCCTTGTGGACTCTGCTTTCGGATATCATCTGAACACTTCAAGGTCAAGTTCTTTCCCGCTTTTCTGGAAGTTAGACCATCCCATTATTTCATAGCCCACTACTTCATCTTTGTCGTTGTAGTCAATAACTATTCCTTTCCCCTCCAGGTATTCGCTCTCCACAACGGGATCATCTTTAAGCCTTATGAGCAAGGTATCCGTCTCGAGTATATACCTTATCCGCATAACTTTTCCTCCTAAACGTCCTGTCAAAGTAAGCAGTAATAATGATTAATCTATCCTCTTCAACCTCCACGACAATTTTGAGGCATCTGTTTCCAACCCTCTTTATCCTCCACTCCCTTTTGAGAAACACATCATCGGGAAGTGTTAAGTCAGGATTTAGAGCGAACTCTACGATAATGTTCACATTAACACCTTCTTTGAGGAAGGTATCTTTTCTATCATTCCACTTCTCCCAGAAGTGTCTTGTGAACTCGCATTTCATTTAACTTTCACCCTCACCTTTCCCGTAAGTAGCAGGTCCATAACCTTCTTCTTTATCCTCTCAAGGGTTTCCTTTTCCTTCTTCCTTTCCTCTATGAGGTTGTCAGCTTCAAGGAGTCTCTGGGCAATGGCTTTTTGTTCGGGGAGAGGAGGGAGGAGGATTTTGAAATTTTCAAGTTGGTTCTTTGAAATAGCTTTAAATGTAGAACCACCACCTAAGTTTTCGATTTTGCCTTTCAAAAAGCTTAGTAGATAAAAGAGGAAGAATTTATTAACGTTTCCTTTTGGTAAAATTGCGGCAAGTCCACGCCCAATACAATATTCTTTATCTGCAATATTCACATCTCCAACGGGTGCTCTGACGGATATTAAGACAGAATCTTTTGGGGCTATTTTCAAAGGCTTCGTTGTGTATTTAACTTCTGATGGGTAAATTGAACCGAATTCTGCTTTTCCTTGAAGAAATGGCACGCCTTTGCACTCTTCGTTATAACTTGATGAGGGTGGTGATTGACCCATAATAATCTCAAAATGTTTTTTATCCCCTAACCTCTTCACCTCCCAATCCTTCGGTATCCTCCCTACTTCCGTATCCTTAAACCCCTTATGCTCAAAAACACCCTTTGTAAAATACACTTCCATCATCTTCTTTTTGATTCTCTTGAGCGTTTCTATCTGTTTGTTGATAACCTCTATAAGGTCGTCAAACTCTTTGAGGACGCTTGCGATGGCTTTTTGTTCTGGGAGAGGGGGGAGGGGGATAGGGAGGTTTTTTACTATATTTG
>JALTVH010000100.1 GCA_027049085.1 Aquificaceae bacterium
ATCGGAGTGTAACAGACCTAATAAGCCTCTTTGGAAGGGGCACTTTTGCCCTTGTTTCGGCTGGAAATATGACCCAGACCACCCTTTTCCTCGGAGGTGGCTTAAGATTCTGGTTTCTGAGTAATTTCTCAGGGCTGTACCTTGGTCCTGCCGGAGGGCTATTGATAGTTCCTTCAAATACCTACTTTGTTGTGGGGGGAGAAGTAGGATACAGATTATACCTCGGTGAGAGATTCGCCCTATCTTTTGGAGGGGGTCCTGATCTCAGACTGGGCAGTGGACCCTCGGTATTGAGCGTTGGTAGCTATGTATCTCTCGGTTATGCCTTTTGAGGAGGTTATCTGATGGCACTTGAGTTTGGACTGGGCTACCAGCCCCAGGAAATCTACGATGTGATCATTATAGGGGCTGGTCCTGCGGGAACTACCGCTGCAATCTACACAGCAAGGGGCGGTCTGAAGACCGTTGTCCTCTACAGGGCAGAGAGCGACGGTGCCCTTGGAGTTACCCAGAAGATTGAAAATTATCCAGGGGTGAAAGGTCCGATATCGGGATACGAGCTTCTGACCATTATGAGGGAGCAGGCAAAAAGCTTTGGGGCTGAGTTTGTGAGGGGAAAGGTGATAGCAACCGATTTTTCCGGTGATGTGAAGAAGGTCTTTACCATAGACGGGAGGGAGTTCAGCGGTAAAACCGTTATCGTCGCTTCTGGTGCGATGGAGAGGACCAACAAGTTTAAAGGAGAGGATGAGTTCCTCGGCAGGGGAGTTTCCTACTGCGGTGTTTGCGATGCAGCATTTTTCAAGGACCAGCCAGTTGCTGTTGTGGGCGATGATGACTATGCTTTAGAGGAGGCTGAGTTTATCTCTCGTTTCGTGAGCAGACTGTACTTTCTTGTCCCGGGTTCAAAGATAAAGGCAAGGGAAGAGCTTGTTAAGGAGCTTGAGGAAAAGGGAAATGTAGAGATTTTAAGGAGACACCGAGTCATTGAAATCAAAGGTGACAAGACCGTTGAGGCTGTCAGAGTGAAGGATGTAGAGGCAGGGGAGGAGAAGGACCTTGCTGTCAACGGTGTTTTTATATTCCTTGGCGGAACAAAGCCCTCTGTTGACTTTCTTATGGGACAGGTGGAGATGACGGGCGATCACTGTATAGTGGTTAACGAGGAGATGATGACTTCAGTTCCCGGTGTCTTTGCGGCGGGTGATGTTCTGTGCACAAGCATAAAGCAGGCGGTTATTGCCGCCGCAGATGGCTGCAAAGCAGCCCTTGCTGTTGATAAATTTTTAAGCGGAAAGGCGAAGATCACCTCCCAGTGGTGATCTTCAGACCTTTGCTACCTCCTGCGGGCTCGGGAGCCAGGGCTCCATCCCCTGCTGAACAGCCCACTCTTTGCCAAGGTCGTAAGAAGCCTTTGCTGTTGCGATGTTTTTCTCTATCAGCTCCAGCTTTTTCTTGAATTTTCTCTCAATTGCTGAGTCAAGGGACATGGTACCGCCTGAAGCAACGAACTTCTTAAGGAACCTTGCCTTTATTCCCTCTTCAATGGCATCCATGCCGACGATCTGGGTAATTCCGAAGAAGGCTCCCAGCATGGCCATATTGGTTGAGAGCTCTGTTCCTGCATGGTCAAGGGCGAACTTGGTTGCCGAGAAGTTAAAGACCTTGACGCCCAGCGATTCAAGGTATTCGTGGTCCCTCTCTGTGAGAAGGTCTTCCTCGGTGTTTATGATTATGAGCCCGTTTTTCTTGATGCCGGAGTAAAAGGGCATTGTGTAGGATTTGCCCATTGTGATGACCTGGGAGTGGAAGACCATTATGACGTCAGGGTAAACGACCTCGCCCCTGTCGTATATAGGCTCAATGCCAATTCTTACATAACTCTCTGCTGGTGCCATCCTCTTCTCAGCACCGAAGAAAGGATTGGAGACCGCATGGTATCCTGCGTAGTCTGCAGCGGTTGCCATGATGTGGGCTGCGGTAACCGCACCCTGGCCGCCTATGGCGGGCATCCTGACGTTTATCCTTCTCCTTTTTGTCATATCAGTCCCTCCTCTTTCCTGCGCTGGATCACTTCCTTTGCCTCGTCAGTCATGTATTCAAAGAACTTGAACCTCTCCTTGTCCGTTCGCCTCATCTCCTCAAGGCCGTCGTCTGAGTTGAGGCCTATCTCAAGTATACAGGGTGTATAGAGATGGACGTAAGTCGGTCCCACTTCCCTTGCCACGTAAATTGCCTGCTTTATCACCTTTTCAACCTTCTTAGGTGAGGAAACGGTGAGCCTTGCAACGTAGTGGCATCCCGAGTCAATGGCGATTTGCCATATTGGAACCTTATCCCACTGCTTTCCTTTGGGAGCCATTTTAAAAACGTGTCCCTTGACTGTAAGACCGCTCTCCTGTCCGCCTGTGTTGGCGTAAACCTCGTTGTCAAAGCAGATCGTGGTTATCTTTTCCTGTCTGAAGAAGGACTGGAGGGTGCAGTCAAGGCCTATGTCAACCGTTGCACCGTCACCTGCAAGAACTATGACGTCCTTGACCTTGTCAGGGAACCTCCACTCAAGGGTCCTCTTGATGCCAGAAGCAATTGCGTTCTGGTTTCCGAAGAGGGAGTGGACCGTGTGGAGAGCTATGTGGGGGAAGACAAGGGATGTGCATCCCGTTGAATTTACGATGATCGTTTCCTCGGGGTTGGGGAGTGAAGCGAGTATATATCTGAAGGCTGCAGATTCCGGACAGCCCGCACAAAGAGAGTGTTCCTCAAGGAGCTCCTTTGCGTAGGGAAGGTCCATCACTCCCCTCTTGGGGTTACCCCAGGTTGCCTTTTCCTCAAGGTCAACGATTTCCTGGGGCATGAACTCTCTCAGGTCTTCGTTTATTTTGAAGATGTTAAATGACATGCTTCACCTCCTTTCCGAGGAACTGAAGAACTTCCTTAACTATGAACTCGGGAGGCATCGTCATTCCTCCCGCGACCCTTGGAGAACCGATAACAGGTATATCAACGTTTCCATAGAGAGCTCTCCTGACTTCCCTCTCAAGCCATCCGATAACGTTGAACTCAGGCACGAAGATGTACTTGGCACCCTGAACTGCCTGAAGGAGTTCCTGATAGGGGAAGGGTCTGATCGTTTTGATCCTCACAACCCTTGCCTTTATGCCTTCGTCGTGGATCATGATCTGGGTAGCTTCCTTTGCCTGAGCTGCTGCAGTTCCGGAGGCAACAAATACAACCTCTCCCTCAGGATCGCCGAACTCCTCTATGAGACCTCTGAGATAATGCTTTGCGTAAGGTCTTGACCTCTCAATCGCTGCTCTGACCTCATACTGCCAGCTTGTGTGGGCTGCGTAAGAGATGTAGTTGGATTTCATCACATAGGGGTCTCTGAGGAACCTTCCGGGGGACATCTCCATGTCAATTGGAACCATGGGAGATTTGTAGGGATTGTAAGGTGGGAGTGCAATGTCATCGGGTGGAAGGTTCACCGCTTCCCTTGTGTGTGATATGAAGAAACCGTCTATTGCAGTTATTAGTGGAACGTGGACGTCGGGCTGTTCGGCAACAACGAATCCTGCAATGATCATATCAAAGAGTTCCTGAGCATTCTCAGCGTGCCAGATCATGCATCCTGTATCAAGGAGAAAGGAGATCTCAAGGTTGTCGGGCTGGATTGAGAGAGGTGTATTTACTCCCCTTGCCATGAGAACGAGCTGAATGGGTAGCCTTGATCCTGCCCACATGGGGAAGTTCTCCATAGCCCTTAGGGTTCCGGGTCCGGATGTGGTGGTAACCGTTCTGGCGCCTGCCATTGAACAGCCGGCAACTTCAGACATAACACCAAATTCCGACTCACCTCTGAAGTAAACGCCCACATAACCCTCAACCCAGAGCTCGCCTATCATGTGAGCAGCTTCCGACTGAGGAGTAATTGGGTAAGAAACCGAGGCATCAACCGATGAACGCTTTACCGCTTCCTTTACGACTTCCGATCCCGTCATGAACTGCTTTTCTCTTGGTGCTTCAAAGAGCAGATATTCCGGCGAGACAACCCTCTGCCCCGCTCTATTGTATTGAACCTGCTGAGTTTTCTGCATGACTAACCTCCTTTACCTGCCAAGCTCCCTTTTAACTTCCTCGATCACTCTAATAAATTTTTCTAACTCTTCGGTGTGCTGGTCTCTGAGGGTGATCATCGCATCCTCGTGACCAGCGTTACCACAAAGGGCTATGGTGAAGCAGTCCGTTTCAGCCCTGATGATCTTCAGGGCAACGTTGGCGTAGTGGCAGTGCACACCCACAAAAATGCACGCCTTAATGTTGTTATGCCAGATCGTCAGGTTGGGGTGGTTGGGATTAATTTCCTTTTCGGGATCAATCTTTGGATACTTGGGCCTGTAGTCGTACATTGGGATTATCTTTGCACCCAGAGTTTCCGCTATCCTTCTGACCAGCTTTGCCTTTTCCTTTGCCTCTTCATTCCAGGCGTAAAGGACCTGGGGTCCAGGAAAGATAGTGGGGTTTTCTCGGGTGAGCATCGCCTTTGCCGCTTCTCTCATGGCGATCTCTTCATCAACTATCTCGTCAAACATAAGTGCCTTACCCGGAGGTGGGTTGAGTATGCTGTCGTACATTGCAACCGGGTAAGGGGAATAAGAAGAGGGACCGAGTTTTGCCATTTTATACCTCCGGCAGATTGTTACCTGACGCCTGCAACGTCTCTATTTTCTGCATATACCATCTCAATGGAATCTCTCTTGAGAAGGTTTGAACAGACATACACGCATAGGGCACACCCTTTGCATCTCTCTGTCATAACGTAGGCGTGATGGGATTCATCTGTGTACATAAGGGTGTTCGGTTCCGGACAGAAGAGGGTGCACTGTTTGCAGTTGTATTTGGTGCATTCGTCGCGGATAACCTGGGCGACATAATACATTCTCCAGCCTCCTCGTCATAGGGTTGTGATAAAAATATAAGAAAAACCTAATATGAAAACAAGCCCAAGGCTTATGATATAGCTTAGCATGGACAGGCTCTATAGCTGGCTTACTCTGAGGTCTGTAAGGGGCCTCGGAGAAAAAAGTATAAAGGTTTTATATGAGAAGTTAGGCTCTGCAGAAAAGATACTGGGTGCCGATCTCCCCTCACTGAGCGACGCTGTAGGAAAAACCAAAGCCTACGCGATCCTCAAGAGAAAAGGAGTTGACAGGAAAGGTATTGAAAAGGTCATTGACACAGTTGAGAAAGAAGGTCTTGGCTACCTGACCATTGAGGACCCCCAGTATCCATCTCCCCTTTTAGACCTTCAGGATCCTCCGCCCGTCATCTTTTTCAGGGGAGAGTTGCGGGAGATGACCCTTGCGGGTGTCGTGGGAACAAGAAATCCCACGTCTTATACGGAACTCTTTGTAGAGGAGATCGTTCGTGACCTTGTTGAAGAAGGCTTTGGGATAGTCTCTGGTGGTGCAGTGGGCGTTGATACTAAAGCCCACGAGAGCTCCCTTGAGAGGGGTTCCTTTACCCTCTGCGTTCTCGGTTATGGGATCCTCCGCGCAAGGTATTACCTGATGGACAAGATCGTTCAGGGTGGTGGGTGTGTTATGTCTGAGTTTCTTCCTTATGAAAGGGGCGACCGCTTTACCTTCCCCAAGAGGAACAGGATTATAGCGGTAATGTCATCCTTTGTTGTGATCCCGGAAGCGGGTTCAAGAAGTGGCTCTCTTATCACTGCGCGAATTGCTCACAAGTACGGTAGGAAAGTCTTTGTGCATATAGGCATAGGGAGGTCTTCCAACTGGGACGGGTGCTATGAGCTTCTTAAGGAAGGGAAGGCAGAGATCTTCAAGTCAGCAGGAGACATCACAGGCCATCACCAAAAGCAGAAGGTTCAGCAGGAGGAACCGGAGGAAATGGATCCCCTACTTGAGTTCCTTGAATCTCCCAGAACCTTTGAGGAAATAGCGGAATTCCTTTCCCTTCCTGAGAGTGAGGTGCTTTCCCTTCTCACGAACTTTGAGCTTGAGGGAAAGATAAAAAGGATGGGTGCCATGTTTATAGCTGGCTGATAGAATGTAACTGATGGGTCAGTCAGTAAGCGTGGCACAGAGAAACAGTTATCTCGGCACCGGCCAGCTTGCGGTAAATACGGTTTTGGTAATAGCCGGTACCTTTATGGCAGTTCTTGATACAACGATCGTTGATATAGCCCTTCCCAAGATGATGAGCCCTCTCAAGACTGACCTTTACGGTATTCAGTGGGTCGTTACAGCTTACATGATCGCAGCAGCGGTTGCGCTGCCAATGCTTGAGTGGCTCGAGAAGCTTACAGGGCTAAAGCTAATGTACATCGTTGGTATAGCTCTATTCACTCTTTCAAGCTATATGTGCGGGATCTCAACGGAGCTGTATCAGATGATCCTATTCAGGTCCCTTCAGGGCTTTGCTGAAGCCCTAATAATGGTCTCTGCCCAGGCGATCCTCTTTACCATGTACCCCGAGGAGAAGAGGGGATTCGCAATGGGCTTATTTGGTATTGGTGTATCCTTTGCGCCTGCCGTCGGTCCTACTCTGGGTGGTTGGCTGACTGAGAATCTTGGCTGGAACTGGATATTCTTCATAAATGTTCCCATCGGGACCCTCCTGACTGTCTCCTCTATTTTCCTTCTGGTTGAGATGCCCTTTAGGAGGTCTCTCATGCCCTTTAACTTTATCTCCTTTCTGTTTATTTCTGTTGCAACGGTAAGCACTTTAATAGTGCTTTCAAAGGGTCAGCAATACGGCTGGTTCACCTCTAACATGATCGTCTTTCTCACCGTTATAGCTTTAATCTCTTACGCCCTTTACTTCTTTTCCGACCTCTTCTCAAAAACTAAACTGATGGACCTTTCAATCTTTCGGTCATCAGAATTTACTGTTGCTTTTCTGGTATTTCTCTTTGTACTTGGCTTTTCAATGTACGCCCTCTTTTATGCAATACCTCTTTATTTCCAGATCCTCAAGGACCTGAGTACCTTCACAACAGGCATACTTCTCCTCCCTTTTGCCTTTTCAATCGCAGTTGCATCCGTTGTTGCTGGTGCCATGAGCGACAGGTGGAGCGTGGGCGGAACTATGTTCATAGCTGTTGTCTTTTATATGGGATCTGTTTTCTTTCTCCTGAGACACCTTGACTACTTCACTCCCAAGTGGAGTGCTTCCACCGACATAGTGATCATGGGCATTGGAATGGGCCTCTTCTTTGCACCCGTAACCATGCTTGCCCTCAGGGGAAGGGAAGAGAAGACGATCCTGATAATCAGCCTCCTTGACTACATAAGGTTTATAGGTGGGTCCTTTGGCACCGCTATAGCAACAAACGTCATAAAGGGAAACACTTCCTTTCACTACGATGAGATCTCTGCCCTTCAGTCCCTGAGCTACCATGAGGTAAGTACTTCCATAGAATCCCTAATTCCCCACTTTGCAGACCAGTCCTATCTCCTTGAGGAGGCACTCATTAAGTCTTACTACACCGTCGGTTTCCTTCAATCCAAGATGGCCCTGTCTTATGCCTTTCAGGATGTTTTTGTTTGGAGCGGGATCTTTGCTGTAGTTGGACTTGTCCCGATGATCATTCTCTTTAAGGGCTGGATTTATAATAGGAAGAAAGGTGATGGTACTCCTGATTCTGCTGTACCTGTTTCCAGTTAGCCTCCTTGGGTCGCCCGTTGCCCTGGTAAACGACCGTGTTATAACCAAGCAGGAATTTAATCTGGTATTCGACCTTTACTGGAAAGAGATCCTTCACCTCGCACCCAAGAGGCCGACGATCAGAGACAAGGAGCTCTTCCTCCTTGAGTACGTCAAAGGTCAGATCATTGAGGACGTTGCAAGGGAAATGGGAATAACAGTCACCGAGAGCGAGATCAGTGAAAGGCTGAGGCTCTGGGGAAGAAACCCCGCAGTGAATCAGCTCATAAAGGATTTCGTCAAAAGGGAAATCCTTACCGAGAAGGTTGAACAGATGGTTACTGGCGGGATCTATGTGAGCGAGAACGAGATAAAAGCTTACTATCTTCTTAACAAAAGAGAGTTTTACTATCCTAAACAGGTCAAGCTCCTTAGGGTTGTGGCAGATACAAGGAGGCTTGCAAAGAGGGCAAGGGAAACACTGAAAAGGGGAGGGATTCCTAAGGGTGATGGTTACATGGTGGGCAGAGAGAGATGGTATTCCCTTCAGGCTCTTCCAAAGAAGGTCAGGGCAAGGCTTTATCCTTACAAGGTTGGGAAGGTTACCGCACCTATCAGATTTGATGGGAAGTACATTATTTTAAAAATCACCGAAACAAGAAAGCCCGGTATACTTCCGATCTCAATGGTCAGGGAAAAGGTGAGGGCAAAGCTTCTGAGACTAAAAAAAGAGGAGGTCTTCAGAAAATGGTTTCAGGATGTCTTGAAAAACTACAGGCTGGAGTTCTATCCAGAAAACCTCTGATCTTCATTATTCTGCTGGTTGCCGTTGCAAGGGCTGAACTGATTGACAGGGTAATAGCCAACGTCGGAGGAGAGCCTGTTCTTGAAAGTGAGGTAAGGCTTGCGGGGGACGTCTTTGGGGTTAAAGACGTGAGGAAGGCAGTTCGGATGCTTGTTGAAAAACATGCAATAGCTGTTTATTTGAGGAACAAGGGCTTTAAAGTTCCACCCGATTATATAGATAAAGTTATAGAGGATATAGCGAGGAGTAACAACAAAACAGTTTCTGAGCTTTACAGGGAGCTCTACAGTGAGGGTTTTGCACCGAGTGATTTTCGCCACCTGATTGAGATTGAGGTTGCTTCAACTCTACTTTACAGGGAATTTCTCTCAAGACAGATTGAGATAAGCGAAATAGATATAGAGCTTGAGAGGCTAAAGAAAGGAGAAGTGGAGTATATAAAGGAAATAAAGCTCCTGACTGTGCCCAGGTCTAAGAAGGATGAGGTTCTACGGGCGGTAGGTCAGAAAGGGAGCGACCTTGATGCCCTTGCCAGCGAACTTGGCCTTAATCCTGAAAGGCTTAGGGTAAAGAAAGGAGAACTCTTAGAGGATCTTGATGCACAGATATGGGGCTCGGATTCGGGGCTTGCTGTGGCAGAAGATGAGGAAAACCTGTACCTTGCAAAGGTGGTAAGGACGATCAGGGTCATCAGGGGCAGGAGTGAGGACGAGATCCGTGAAGAGATCTTCATGAAAAAACTGAAAGAGAAGGAAAAGGAGATGCTTTCCGAGATAAAAAAGGAGGTTTTTATCGAGATCTTCCTTTAAGTTTTTGGAACTTCCCTGACCACTTCGTAGGAGTGGTCACTGCCCAGGATCCTTCTGATCATTGAGGGGAGGTTAGGCGAGTCATCGGTGAAGAACAGAAAAAGCTTGCTCTCTCCATCGTCCAAAACCATTTCAGAGAGGCTCCTTGCGACCGCTTCTGATGAGTCTATGATCACCATATTGTCAAGAACCTGGCTTATTGCCTTTTTCAGAAGTGGATAGTGAGTGCATCCCAGAATCAAGGTATCTACACATGATTCCTTCAGTTCCCTTAGGTAGAGCTTTGCAACCTCAAGGGCTATCGGTCCCTCCGTTAATCCTTCTTCAACGAGGGGAACGAAAAGAGGACAGGCTTTTGCAACGGCGGTAACTCCACGGTTTTCAAGAAGCTTCTGATAGCTCCCACTTCCTATTGTTCCCCTTGTGCCTATGACACCCACTCTACCGGAGGTGTGCCTGAGAGCTTCCTCAACACCAGGCTCGACAACCCCAACGACAGGTACCGGTGAGTGAGAGGATAGGTCTTCCATGGCGTAAGAACTTGCAGTATTGCATGCTATAACGAGCAGTTCAATATCCTTTGCCAGAAGGAAATCCGCACACTCAAGGCTGTACCTGATCACAGTCTCCCTTGAACGAGTGCCGTAAGGAACCCTCGCTGTATCACCAAGGTAAATTATGTCAGTTCTTGGAAACCTCTCCCGTATGGCTTTGAGGACGGTGAGGCCCCCGATACCCGAATCAAAGACTCCTATCTTCAATACAGCTTCTCCCTTATCTCCTATAATTTTAGAGCTATTTGAGGATGGACAGACTTACCAGGTGGAAGGAACGTATAGAGTCAAGACTCAGGGAGGTTTTTCAGCCTTCCGGTCCGGGGACTCTTATAGAGGCAATGTCCTACTACCTGTTTCAGGAGGGAAAAAGGGTCAGGCCCCTCCTCCTGGTTGCACTGACTGACGCCCTCGGTGGAGATATAGAAGACGCTGTTACTGTTGGCTGTGCAGTTGAGATGATTCACAACTATTCCCTTATTCATGATGACCTGCCAGCTATGGATAACGACGATCTCAGGCGGGGAATGCCGAGCTGTCACAGGAAGTTCGGGGAAGCCATAGCTATACTCGCGGGAGATGCACTCCTTACTTACGCCTTTGAGGTTCTCACAAAGAGAGAGAACTTCAGGAGCCTTACTGAGGAGCAGATCCTTGATGTTGCAAGGACTCTTGCGGTTCTTTCTGGAAGTGCAGGGATGGTAGGCGGACAGGTTCTCGATATTACAGAAGGAGCAGAGCTTGAGGAAATTAACAGAATGAAGACTGCAGCCCTCTTCAGGGCGGTTTTCCTCTGTGCTGGATTGATTTCTAAGGTTGAAGAGAGCAGACTCCATCAGATCGCCGGATCAGGAGAAAAGCTCGGCCTTCTTTTTCAGGTAACAGATGATATTCTTGACGGAGACGGTTACTTTGGTCTACTCGGTGAAAGTAAAGCAAGGGAGCTTGCAAGGACCCTTAGAGAGGAAATCCTTAATGACCTTGAAAGAACCGTTGGAGGTATAACGCCGGAAATAAGCATTCTTATTGACCTTGTTTACAGAAGGATCATTTAATAAGCTCACCCATCTTGAATATAGGCATGTAGAGACCTATCATTATTCCGCCGATTATACCACCGAGAACCACTATCAGCATAGGCTCAATAAGGGAAATGATTCCTTCAACGGTTCTGTCAACTTCATCTTCATAAAACCTTGCGATGGTGTCAAGCATCTCATCAAGACGACCTGTTTCCTCACCGACCTTCACCATTGCGACGATAAGTTTAGGAAAGATCTTGGTTTTTTCCATTGAACTCCACATGGTTTGTCCTTCGGTCACGTCTTTCTGAACCTTCTCCACCTGTTCCTGGATGACAACGTTTCCGGCAACCTTTCCTGCTATCTCAAGGGCTCTCTCGATTGAAACACCGCTTGCAAACATTGTTGCCATGGTTCTGGAGAACTTGGCCATGGCACTTTTGGTGATCAGATCGCCAAACTTGGGTGATTTCAGCATTATCTTGTGGACACCCTTCTTAAAGGCATAGCTCCTTCTATACAGGATTCTGAAAACCACAACAAAGACCACGATGGAAACGATGATGGTGAGTATGTTGTTCCTGAGACCGTCGGAGAGGTTGATCAGGATCTGGGTTGCGAGGGGGAGTTCTCCGCCAAAACCTTTGTAAATCTTTGCGAAGGTTGGAACAAGGAAATAAAGAATTCCCGTAACTATTGCGGTTGCAACGACCAGAACAAAAACAGGGTAAAAGGAGGCGCTCTTGATTTTACTTTTAATCATTGCGATCTTTTCGTAATACTCGGAAGCTCTCATCAGAGATCTGTCCAGCTCTCCCGTTTCTTCACCGACTGCAACCAGGTTAACCACAAGCTCTGGGAAAACGTTAGTCCTTTCCTGCATTGATGCGGAAAGAGACATGCCTTCACTGACGTCCTTTGCAACTTCTGCTACCGCATCTGCCAGCTTCTTATTGGGCATCTGCTCTGCGACAATTTCAAGGGCGTCAATGATGCCCACACCCGCGTTGACCATTGCTCCCAGCTGTCTGCAGAAAAGGGCTATGTCCGAGTCACCTACCCTTCCACCAAGAATGGCAAGCTGTCTCTTTTTTGTCTCTTTTTTCTTTTCTGCTGGCTGGGCTGCCTGATCTATTACCTCTTCCGCATTTATAAAGTGATAACCCTTCTGTCTTATCTTTTCCATTAAATCGTTGAAACTGGGGGCCTCCATCACGTCTTCTATAACGTCCCCCTGTTCTGTGTAAGCTTTAACCTTATATCTCGGCATCCCTCACCCTCTTTTGCTGGTCCTTCTACGCCCTCCTTGCTGTTCCAAGCATCCTCTCTAACTCTTTTATATCGGGCGATGCCCTCATTGCTTCATCAACTGTGATGAATCCAGCTTTATAGAGCCTGAAGAGGCTCTGATTCATGGTCTGCATACCGCTCTCAAGCTGACCGCTCTGCATGAGGGAGTATATCTGCTGGAGCTTGTTTTCCCTTATAAGGTTTCTTATACCGGCGTTGGGAACGAGTAGCTCATAGGTAAGAACCCTTCCTCCTCCTACCTTCGGAAGGAGTCTCTGGGAAATAACACCCTGAAGGGTAAAAGAAAGCTGAACCCTTATCTGTTCCTGCTGTTCCGCAGGGAAAATGTCAACTATCCTTGTGATTGTTGAAATGGCTGTGTTGGTATGCAGAGTTCCAAAGACCAGGTGACCTGTCTCGGCAGCTCTGAGGGCTGTCTCAATGGTTTCTCTGTCCCTCATCTCACCGACCAGAATAACATCCGGGTCTTCTCTGAGGGCAGCTCTCAGGGCCTCCGCAAAGGAGTATACGTCCTGGTCTATCTCTCTCTGGTTCACAATGCTCTGGCGATGCTGAAATATATACTCAACAGGGTCTTCAATTGTGATTATGTGGTGGGGAAAGTTCTCGTTAATGTAGTTGATCATCGCCGCAAGAGTGGTTGATTTACCAGAACCTGTGGGACCTGTGACGAGGACAAGACCCATCTTTTTGTGACAGAGTTCAAGGATCTTCTCGCTCAGTCCCAGCTCTGAAACCGTTCTTATCTTGTAGGGAAGTCTCCTGAAGGCACAGGCAACGGAACCCCTCTGATAAAAGACGTTTGCCCTGAATCTTCCAAGGTCCTTGACACCGAAGGAAAAGTCAACCTGTCCTCTCTCTTCAAGGTTTTTTCTGTGTTTTTCAGACATGACCGAGTAAGCAAGCTTCTGCGTCATATCGGGTGTGAGAACGGGGAAGTCGGAAAGAAACTGGATACTCCCGTCAACCCTGACCGCTGGCCTTGCCCCGGATGTAATGTGGACGTCGCTTGCGTCCATGTGGACCGCTCTCTGGATGATATCAATTAAACGAACCTCTTTTGTCTGTACTTCCACCGCATTCCCTCCTTACCCTCAAAAATTATAGCTTGAGAAATTCATTGTCAAAGGGAGGTTGGTGAGCTAAATTATGACATAAATGTCATATATTGATGGATCAACCATGAGAGGTAATTGGTATGATTCCAAAGGTTTATGTTGGATTTGAATGGTTCGGTCTTGAGAGGGTTGTCTCTTCCCTTAAGGTTCCCCCAGAATGCGGTGCTATGGTCACCTTTTCAGGGATTCCCCGTAGTGCTCCTGAGGACGGTGAAGTTGAGTACCTTGAGTACGAAGCCTATCCGGAGATGGCTGTAAAAGAGATGGGGAAGATTAGAAGGGAAACCATTGATAAGTTTGGTGTTAAGGAAGTGATAATTCACCACCGCATCGGTAAAGTTCTGGTAGGAGAGCCTTCTTTCCTTGTGGTGGTCATAGGAGGCCACAGAGAAGAAACCTTCAGGGCGTGCAGATACGCCGTTGATTCAACAAAAGAAAGAGCACCCATCTGGAAAAAGGAAGTTTTGATAGGTGGCGATTCAAGGTGGAAGGAAGGTGACAGAATTGTTAAAGGATAAGCTCAGCAGACCACTCAGAACTCTCAGGGTATCGGTTACAGACAGGTGCAACTTCCGCTGTTTTTACTGTATGCCCACTGATAAAGATATTGAATTCCTGCCGAGATCGGAGATCCTCTCCTACGAGGAAATTGAAAGGATTGTCAGGATCCTTGCTGACCTTGGCATTGAAAAGGTGAGGATAACGGGGGGCGAGCCTCTTGTGAGGAAAGGGATCGAAGAGCTTATAAACAAACTGACCAAGATTAAGGGAATAAAGGACGTTGCCCTTACCACAAATGGATACAGACTCAAAGAGATGGCAGAAAGGCTTGCAGATGCTGGTCTGACAAGAATCACCGTCAGCCTTAATACTCTTAAGCAGGACAGGTTCAGCCTAATGTCGGGAGGATTGTCAATCTACCATGTTCTTGAAGGAATAGATGCATTGAGGGGAGCTGGATTCACCACGGTTAAGGTTAATTCAGTGATAGTAAAAGGTATTAACGATGATGAGGTTTTAGATCTCGCTGAGTTCTGCAGGGAGAGGGGTATCATCCTGAGGTTCATTGAGTACATGGATGTGGGGACCCTGAACGGATGGACACCGGAGCAGGTCTTTAGCGCAGGGGAGATCCTTGAGAGGATGGGATCTCTTTATGATTTTGAACCAGTTGGCAGGGAGTCTGATGAGACAGCACTCAGGTTCAGATACAGGGATATGGACCTTGAATTTGGGATTATAGCGTCTGTTACGAAGCCTTTCTGCTCTTCCTGCACAAGGTTAAGGCTTTCCGCTGACGGTACTCTTTACACTTGTCTCTTCTCTGACAGGGGGCTAAATATAAAAAGGTACATTCGGAGGGGCTACGATGACCGAGCCATCGCGGAGGTCATTAAGGACCTCTGGCACAGGAGGGAGGACAGGTACTCGGAAATCAGATTTGAATCAATCAACTCCTTGTCTTCCAAGAGAGTTGAAATGTTCCGAATTGGTGGTTAAAAATTCAGAAAATCTTGCATTCCGCTATACCATGTTTTATGATATATGTCATCTGATATGAATCATGTTGGCTTTTTTCAATGTTTAAGGAGGGATTGATATGGCACAGGGAGCAGTTCATCATGAGGCACATCATGAGGTAAGTGTATGGCCTCTTCCAGTTGGTATTGGAACACTGCTTGTACCCATTGCCATCACCATGTACTTCCACTACGGCTGGCAGATGCCTGCTCTCATCACCGGAGGAATATCCCTGGTGCTTATACTCATTGGTGCAGCTGGCTGGGCTAACGAACACTTCTCTCAGGAGGGTGACTTTGGATTTGGTTCTCTCGGGACGTTTTCCTTCCTTGTATCCGAAATAGTTATTTTCGGAACGCTTTTCTCTGCCTTCTGGATGGCACGGACAGCCCATGCCCAGGAATGGTCAAACTGGGTTCCAGAGGGTGTAAGCCTTGCAATGGCTGGGATACTGACCCTGATCCTGTGGGCATCAAGTTTCACAATCTACAAGGCTGAGGTAACCCTTGAGGAGGACGGTAATACCGGAAAAGCCCTCATGTGGACTTTTGCGACCTTCATTCTGGGTACAGTTTTCGTTGTCCTCCACGTCAGTGAATGGATGCATCTCTGGAAAAACGGCTTTACTCTCAGTTCCAATATGTACGGAACAGGCTTTTATTCCCTCACTGGTCTCCACACTTCTCACGTCCTTGTGGGACTGCTCGCCCAACTCTATGTTATGTGGCTCCTTGCTACAGGCAAGATGAACAAGGATAAGCCCACACTTCTTAAAGGAGTTTCCGTTTACTGGCACTTTGTTGATGTGATGTGGATGCTCGTTGCAGGAACTGCATACCTTGTCGGGAGCACTGCTATATGAAGATAGCAGTAATCTTAGCTCTGCTCCTTATGACCGGAATGTCTGCTGCGAATATTATGGGAACATACCGAGCTGGTAAAAAGGACTTCTTTGATCCTGAGCTTCTGAAAATAGACGAGGGGAGGTACCTTGGGAATTTTGTCGCAAACGTTCCCCTCACTCTTTCCGACGGCACAAAGACAGATCTTTATTCCTTAATTAAAGAAAAGCCGACCATACTTGTCTTTTCCTACTATACCTGTGAGGGTTCCTGCCCAATACGTGTGGACAATCTAAAGGAACTGATAGATTCTTCGGAGGATCTTCAAAAGCGAGATTTCAATGTTCTGGTAGTTTCCTTTGATAAAAAGGACACCCTTGAGACCATGGAAAAGTTTATATCAATCCGTAAGCCCCTTACCAGGCACTGGAAATTCGCCATCCTGGATGAGAAGGCAATAGAAAAGCTAACAGGAAGCACCGGATTCAAATTCTTCTTTTCCGAAAGGGACGAAACATTCGTTCACACCAATGTTTACATATTTATAGCACCCGACGGAAAGATCACAAGGTTTCTCTTTGGCATCAAGCCTAAGGAAAAAGATGTGAAGATAGCCCTTGCAGAGGCTCAGGGAGGAAAGGTAAGCCTTAGCTCTGTCTTAGATCTTGCTCTCCTAGTCTGCTACACTTACGATCCTTCAAGGAGTTCCTTTGTCATCAATCCTACCATCGTCTTTGGTGGAATAGGATTTGCAATTCTCAGCTCAATTGCAATTTTTGCCTTTGCAGCCAGTAGGCTTTCAAGAAGGGAGGTGCAGTGATGGATCAGGTCTTTGCCTATCCGGCAAAGTGGTGGAATGAAGCGGTTGTAGTGTGGCTTGTTGTTGCGGTGGTTATCTACATTATCACCGCAATCCCGGGTCTGTACTTCATCTTCAAGTACAGGTTTCAGAAGGGTGTAAGGGAGCTCGGTGATCAGGAAAAGCACGGTCACTGGGGGCTTGAGGCGCTGTGGACCATCGTACCCACAATCATTGTTCTGGTACTTGCAACTTATTCCTTTGCAGTTTTCCAGAAGCAGAGGACAGCTCCCCCTGACTCAATGGTTATGAAGGTAACAGGCTTCATGTGGGGATGGCAGGTTGAGTACCTTGACAAAGATGGAAACACAATTAAGACGGTAGTTACCGCTTACAACCCGGAGAGCTATGAGGTTCCTGAAGAGCAGAAAATAGTTGTTCCTGCAGGCAAGCCTGTAAAGGTTCTCCTGACTTCCCTTGATGTGGTCCATGCCTTCTACGTGATGCCGGCAAAGATCGTTGAAGATGCTGTGCCGGGCCGGATAACCTACCTCTGGTTCCAGATCAATAAGCCCGGAGAGTACTGGGTCTTCTGCAGGGAGTTTTGCGGGACGGGTCATTCCCACATGTTTGCCAAGCTGAAGGTTGTTCCTCCTGAACAGTTCGCTCTCTGGCTCAAAGGTATGGACGGTAAGATTGCAGAAAAAACCTCTTCAATAGAGGGGGGCAAAGACCTTTAAGGAGGTTGTGAGATGAGAGAAGCTGTTCTTGAGAAGAGCTGGTACTCCGCTGGCTTAAAGGAGTGGATATTCACAACTGACCACAAGAAGATCGGGATCATGTACTTCGTCACTGGGCTCGTTTTCTTCCTTGTTGCAGGTCTCTTTGGCCTTGCCATCAGGTTTGAACAGAACTCTCCCGGTTTCCAGGTAGTAAGCCCAGGCTTCTATAACTATCTTCTAACCGGACACGGTGCTGTAATGCTCCTCTGGTGGGCGATCGCAGCCCACATCGGTGGTTTCGGAAACTTCCTTCTCCCGCTCATGGTTGGTGCCCGTGATGTTGCCTTCCCCAGACTCAATGCCCTCAGTTACTGGGCATTCTTTGGGGCAAGTGTGATGGTTCTTCTCACTCTCATACCAGGTAATCAGATAAAGATGATGTGGACGGGCTACCCGCCTTATGCGGCTCATCCAGACGCTGGTGTCACAGCCTTTTATGTCTTTGCTATACACCTGCTTGGAGTATCCTCCATTGCAACTGCTGTGAACTTTATAACCACCTACATAAGGATGAGGGCACCAAATATAGGCTTTTGGAATACCAACCTATACGTTCACTGTTTGATCGCTGCCAACGTTATACAGCTTGTTGGTGTTCCTTCTCTGGCGGGCGCGGTTACGATGCTCTTCCTGGACAGGTACCTTGGCACAAACTTCTTTAACCCTCAGCTGGGTGGTGACCCACTCCTTTACCAGAACGTCTTCTGGTTTTACTCTCACCCCGCTGTTTACGTTATGGTCCTTCCTATCTTTGGCTTCTACTCCGAAATGGTCGCTACATTTTCAAGGAAGCCTATCTTTGGATACAAATCAATGGTTTTTGCTGTTTGGGGTATAGCAATTATTTCCTTCATAGTCTGGATCCACCACATGTTTACCTCAGGTGTGCCTGACTGGATCAGAGTATTGATGTCCTACACAACCGTACTTGTGGCGGTTCCAACCGGTGTGAAGATCTTTAACTGGCTTGGAACTCTCCATGGCGGTGCAATTATTCTGAGGTCCCCCATGCTATACACACTTGGCGGAATATTTATGTTCCTGATAGGGGGTTTAACCGGAATCCCGAATGCTATGGTTGCCATTGACCTCGGTATTCACGACTCTCTCTTTGTGGTCGGTCACTTCCACTACGTTCTTGGAATGGCTGTAACCCTCGGTATTTTTGGTGCACTGATCTACTGGTTCCCCAAGATAACGGGTAAGATGTACCCAGAGGGTATTGGAAAGGCAAGCTTCTGGCTTGTGTTTGCGGGAGCAAATATCTTTTACTTTACCCAGATGGTTGTTGGTTTTATAGGAATGCCAAGAAGATATCCCGATTATCCTCCTATTCCCGAATGGATTACCCTGAATCAGATATCAACGATAGGTGCTGTGATCCTTGGAATAGGTGTTCTGGTGTGGGTATGGGGAATTATTAAGGGACTCACAAGCGGTGAAAAGGCGAATGCAAACCCCTGGCAATCGCCTTCCCTTGAGTGGCAGATAGACTCACCAGCTCCTGTTGATAACTTTGGCGATAAGCCTCCTAAGGTTGGACCTGATTACCATCCCTACAAATACGGAGCACCTCCTACCTTTTAGAAACCTGAGCAACCTCCTGAGCCGTCCATTCGGGGTCCCCTAAGGGGGAACCCCGCCTTCTAAAATTAAAGGAAAATAAGACCATAAATTACAGCAACCGCTATTCTGTAAACACCAAAGAGGGCAAAGCCGTGCCTTTGCAGAAACCAGAGGAAGGCTTTAACCGTCAATAAAGCGGTTACGAATGCAGTCAGGAAGCCTATGGCCAGCAGGGACCACTGGTCGGAGGCAAAGTTTCCTCCGCTCCTGTAAAGGTCATAAGCTGTAGCTGAAAACATCGTCGGCACAGCGAGCAGAAAAGAAAACTCTGCTGAACCTCTTCTCCCGAGACCAAGGAGCATTCCTCCAATGATCGTTGCACCCGACCTTGAAACCCCTGGCATCACAGCAACTGCCTGGAAGAGACCTATAAGAGCAGATCGCTTCAGGGACATCTCATCTATATCTCTGTACCTGTTCAGGGGCTGAGTAAGTCTGTCAATAAAGAGGAAGATGATCCCACCTATCAGGAGGTTGACCACAACGAGAAGGTCATTCCCCAGAAAGTATCCCTTTATTATTTTGTAAAGAACAAAGCCCACGATGGCGGTTGGCACAAAAGCAACCGCTATCCTCTTCCAGACCTCTATGTCCTTTGCAAGGCGGTTTGCATAGAGGATTAGAACTGCAAGTATGGCTCCAAGCTGAATTGCTATCTCAAAACTCTTTAAAAACTCATCGTGCCTTAGCCCGAGTATATGGGCGGTCAGTATGAGATGTCCTGTTGAAGAAACAGGCAAAAACTCTGTAAGTCCCTCAACTATTCCCAGGATGACCGCGTCTTTCTCTGTCATTTTAGATGGGATAATTATAAAGGCTGTGGGATACGACGCGGTTGTTGTTGGTGCGGGACCCGGTGGCGCTATGTCCGCCTATAACCTTTCAAAAAAGGGTCTCAGGGTGCTTATCATTGAAAAGAGGAAGCTCCCCCGCTTCAAGCTCTGCGGTGGCTGTATTTCAGCTCGGATAGGATCTTACCTTCCTGAGGGTTGGCGTTACAAGGTTCTCAATACCATAAGGGGTGGGATTCTTGGCTTCAGAGGAGAGGAATTTGTTAAGGGAGAATCGGAAGGAGAAGTGGCCTATATCGTTGACAGGGCAGATTTTGACCATTTTTTGACTGAAAAGGCTTTGCAGGCAGGTGCCCATTTGTGGGAGGGTATAGAGTTCAGAGGATTTGAGGAAGGAAATAAAATAAGGGTAAAAACCTCAAAGGGCACCGCTGAATGCGATTTTCTTATCGGTGCTGACGGCTTTTTCTCAAAGGTTGCCAGGCAGATGGGCTTTAACAAAGAGAGGTATTACAGGGGGATTGAGTTCTGGTGTGATAGGTCTGAGGTTCATGAAGATATCAGTGAAAGAGTCATAATAGACATAGGGATCCTTTCCAGAGGCTACGGATGGGTATTTCCAAAGGGTAATCAGGCTTCAATAGGTCTTGCCACCGCAGGTCCTGAGAACCCTCTCAATAAACTCAAGGAATACGTTAGCCTTCACAGATTGCTAAAAGGCGCTGACTTAAGAGGGGCTAAAAGCTGGTTTATACCCTACGCGGAATCACATTCTGACCTCCACCCCGGTAGGGGAAGGGTGATACTTGTTGGTGACAGTGCAGGTATGGTTGATCCCTTGATAGGTGAGGGAATTTACTGGTCTGTATACGGTGCGCACCTCCTGACTGAAGCAATACTTAAGGACAATGACAACCCTGCAAGGATTTACAGCGAGCTTATCAGAAGAGAAATGGCGGATGAGCTAATATCTGCCGGGAAAATAGCCAGCCTCGCCTACAGGTTTCAGAGGGCGTCCTTCAGAATGGGGAAGGGAAAAGCGCTGGAAAGGTTCCTTCATCTTCTCAGGGGGGAGACCAGTTACAGAAAGCTTTATACCTCTGGAATTCCAGAGTTTATAACCTCTCTCTTGCATTTTGAAAATTTTTTGCATATAATAATAGATAAAATCTTAAGGAGGAGGTGAAAGCCATGAGCAAGAGCCTGCAGGGTACAAAGACCCTTGAGAATCTCAAAGCTGCCTTTGCCGGTGAGTCCCAGGCAAACAGAAGGTATCTCTACTTTGCAAGGGAAGCTGACATTCAGGGATACCCCGATGTAGCCAATATATTCAGGGAGACCGCCGAAGGTGAGACGGGCCACGCCTTCGGACACCTTGACATGCTCAGGAAGTACGGCGGTGTTGACCCAGCAACCGAGAAGTCCATCAACTCCCTTGAGGAGATGCTTGAGTCCGCAATCGCAGGTGAGACCTACGAGTACACCGAGATGTATCCCGGCTTCGCAAAGGTCGCAAGGGAAGAGGGCTTTGACGAGATCGCAGAGTGGATGGAAACCCTCGCAAGGGCAGAGAAGTCCCACGCTGGAAGGTTCCAGAAGGCTCTGGACCAGTACAAGGCCTCTGCCTGATCTCCTTTAGTTCTCAAAAAGACGGGCGCTTTGCGCCCGTGCTTTAATAATGAATGAGGAATAACTATGTATGAATCTGGTATCGGCGGTGTAAAGGACTTTAACTTCAATATCAACGATCCTGACTTCTACCGCAAAGAGGCGATCCTTGAAGAGGCAAAGAGGGTCTTTTCCAAGTGCAAGGATTGCAGGATGTGCATAGGATTCTGCCCCTCATTCCCTGCCCTCTTTGATGCGGTTGACGCAAAAGAGGACGACCTTGATAAATTGACAGAGGAAGAGCTCTTCAAGCCTCTGGACCTGTGTTTTCACTGCAAGCAGTGCTATTTCCGCTGTCCCTATACACCGCCCCATGAGTGGAAGCTTGATTTTCCCCACCTTTCCCTTCGTTACAAAGCCTGGAAGTTCAGAGAGAAAGGTGCAGGCTTTATTGAGAGAACGATGGTAAATACGGACCTCTCTGGAAAACTGAATGTCGGACCCCAGGCAAATGCTGTTAATGCCCTAATGAACACAAAGCCTGTTAGGGTTGTTTTAGAAAAGGTCGCAGGAATTGACAGAAGGGCGAAGCTCCCCTCTTTTAATACAGAAAACTTTCTGAGCTGGTTCAGGAAGAACAGACAGCCCGTTAAGGGTGAGAACGGCAAGGTTGTTCTCTTTACCACCTGCCTGATAAACTACAACTTCCTCAATAAGGGGATAGCGCTGACCCGTGTCTTTGAAAAGAACGACATTCACATTGATGTTCCTGAAAATCAGCAGTGCTGTGGGATCCCCTTCTTTGATGTGGGAGACCTTGACTCTGCTATAAAGAAGGCAAAGCACAACCTTGAAGTCCTTAAGCCCTACCTTGATGCAGGCTACGACATAATTGTTCCCGTCCCGACCTGCGCCCTTCAGCTCAAGTACGAGTATCCTCTTCTGATCCCCGATAGTGAGGATGCGAAGGCACTTTCAGAGAAAGTCTTTGACGTTCACGAATACCTGTGGAAGCTTAACGAAGAAGGGAAGTTCAATAAAGACTTCAAGGTCTCAATGGGAACCATTGCTTACCACATTCCCTGCCACCTCAAGTCCCTCAACGTCGGATACAAGGGAGTTGCCCTTCTGAGGCTCATTCCCGACACAAAGGTAAGGATCGTTGACAGGTGCTCAGGACACGATGGGACCTTTGGCGTTAGGAAGGAAACCTTTGATATGGCTATGAAAGTCGGATCAAGGCTCTTTGATGACCTCAAAGCCCAGCCTGCGGATCTCTACGTTTCGGACTGTCCCCTTGCAAGCCACATGATTGAGCTCGGTACGGGCAAAGTGCCTCTCCACCC
>JALTVH010000101.1 GCA_027049085.1 Aquificaceae bacterium
CAAAGTAGTGGCTCTTGAGCCTCATCAGAAGAGGTGCCAGAGTAAGGGCAAGGGCTGTTGAGACCAGAGCCCCGGCAATGAGAGAAGGCAGGAATGGGAAACCGTAGCTCTTCATGAGTATGGCGGTTGAGTATCCACCGACTCCAAAGAAGGCTATGGCGCCGAAGGCAGGGTATCCGGTAAAGCCAAGGAGAACGTTCTGAGCGAGGGCAAGGGAGGTGAGCATGAAAACAGAGCTGAAAACCCTTACCCAGTATCCGCTAACAAAGATGGGAAGTGCAAGCAGGACAATAAGAATCAGAAGCAGCGTCCTCTCACGTGAGTCCATAGTACTTCCCGCCAAGTAATCCTCTGGGCCTGAAGATCAGAAAAGCAAGCATGAGTATCAGCGATGCGAAAAACTTCCACTCTTCCCCAAAGTAAAAGGAAACAAAGATCTCAAGAATCCCTAGAAAAAGTCCTCCCGCAAGGGCACTCTCAACCCTTCCCAGACCGCCGATTATGCTCACAAGGAATGCCTTGATGGTAAGAAAACCACCGTCAAAGGGGGTAAACCCCTGCATTGTTCCGTAAAGGCTTCCCGCACAAAAGGCGATGCCCGTTCCAATAGCCATCGTAATAAGAAAGATTTGCGACGGATTTATCCCCACAAGGGTTGCCCCTTCCCTGTCAAGGGCAACCGCCCTTATAGCCTTCCCGGTCCAGGTTCTTGACATGAACAGGTAAAGGAGGAGAGTGAGAAGAACAGAAACAAAGAATACTATTAGCTTGACAAAGGAGAAAATAAATGGTCCTATGAGTATGCTCTTTTCTGCATAGCTGACGTCTATTGACCTGATATCTGCTCTGAAGATCAGGTTTAAGGTGTGGGAGAGGAGTATATCAAGACCAAAGGTAAGTATGAGCACCATAAAGGGTTCAAAGGTCATGACCCTGCTTATGAGAATCCTCTGAAGCAGGGCACCGAAGACCGCACCAAGGGCAAAGCTGATGGGCAGAGAGAGAAGGGGGTCTAATCCAAGGAAATTAAAAAGGAGATAGGTGAGATAAGATCCGATGATTATAAGGCTCCCGTAGGCGAGGTTAAGGATGTTAAGAACACCCCAGGTCAGGGTAAAGCCAAGAGCCATAAAGCCGTAAAAGGTCCCCAGGAGGAGACCTTCTACAACGAGCTGAAGTATTATTTCCATTCAGGCTTGGGGTACACGGGCTTGGCTTTTCTGAAAGGGTAAACCGTGACGGGCTTACCGCCGAGGATCTGAACCACAGCCATTTTCTTGGTAACGATCTTACCGGTCTCGTCAAAGCCGATTATTCCGTAAAAGGTCTCTGCCTTCAGTCCGAGTAGTGCCTTTCTAACCTTATCAACTTCAAGGCTCCCTGCCTTCTCAAGGGCAAGCTGAAGGATCAGTGCTGCTGCTGTTCCGCCTGCGGAGTGATACTCGGGATCGTGACCAAACTTCTTTCTGTATGCCTTAACGTAACCTTCTGTTGAGCCAAAGAGTGGGTCTTTGAATTTAAAGTCTTTAGACCACTGAACGGGACCGAAGATGTACTCTGCATCCTTTCCCAGAGCCTTGACAAAGGCGGGAACGGGCGGTCCTACCGTCAGACCAACAAATTTAGGATTTATTCTGAACTGCTTTAGCTGTTTGACCACAAGGACCGAATCTTTAAAGTGCCCCGCACCGATAACGATGTCGGGCTTTTTCATGCGGATCTTGAGCATCAGTGATGAGAGGTCCTGGGCTCCCTTTGGATAGCTTTCAAAGAGGACAACCTTCAGTCCCTTTTCCTTTGCTCTGTTCAGAGCTCCTCTTGCAGCGTCCTCTGAGAAGATGTCCTTCTCGTAAACTATCGCTATGGTTTCTGGAGGGGGTTTGAAGGATACCGCAAGGTCAATGAGATTTTTCCCGTAATCGGGCGCGGTATTGAAAACACCAAAGACGTGTCTGTAGCCCTGTTTGTATATCTTAGAAGAGGCACCACCGCCCTGAACCATCAGGGCACCGTATTTTTCAACCACACCTGCCCCTGCAAAGACCTGGGCACTCCCGTAGGGTCCGAGGATAAACTTTACCTTGTCTTCTGTTATGAGCTTTTCAATGAGCTTTGCGGTGGTTTTGGGGTCGCTCTGGTCGTCGTAGTAGATTATCTCAACCCTGTAGCGCTTGTTTCCTATCTTGATACCGCCCATGCTGTTGACCTTTTCCTTCCAAAGCTCGTAGCCTTTCTTGAGGAGCTGGCCTTCCTTGGCGTACTTACCCGAAAAAGACACTGCAGCACCCAGCTTCAGGACCTGGGCAATGGAAATCCCGGCTACAAGCACAAAGGCAAGGATCAGAGCGATCATCCCTGACCTCCCTACTTCTCTATGATCGTTTCCTTGACCTTCATCCCAAAGTGCCTGCCCGCCTCCTCAAGGTAGGCAAGAACCTCATCACCCTCTTTCAGCTCCGCCACAGAAAGAGGCGTGCCGTCCGGTTTGGTAAGCCTGATGGTTTCTGCGTTCTGGAGAATACAGCTCAGCTTTTTCTCCCCCGCCACAGCCTCAACGAGTATCATGGGCCTCCTCTCAACCTTGGACCTTCCGACGAAGGCGACCCTTCCCTTTCCTGAGGAGTCATAGATCATCACCCTGTCGCCAGCAGAAAGCTCGCACAGGTACTTTGTTTTACCCCCGGGCACCCTTATGTACATGTGAACGGCGCCGGCATTGACCCTGAAGGGTCTTGACGCAACGTAAGGGTTTTCTTCAGTCTCTGCATGAACAAGGAACATTCCACCGGAGGAATTGCCCACAAGCATCCCCTCTCCCCTTTTCATTAGGGAGGTTGTGTCAACGCAAACGCGGTCTCCCAAGCCAAGGGGAAGGATCCTCTTGACGGTTGCTGTTACAAGCTCAAGGCGCTCTTCCGATTCCTCAAGTACCTTAGAGGTCCTCTTTATCTCGTTGATGTCCTGGGTCTTTAAAACAACCCCGGTAACGCCCTTTTCAAGGGTTTCAAGGGCTATTTTTGCTTCTTCTGCGTTTTTTACTACCGCGTAGAGTTCTTCCCTCTGGGCTATCAGGTTTTCCAGGGGAATCACCGTCCAGTCGGTGGTTTCCACTATGACCTTTATGCCTGGGGGCAGTTTCCCAGCCCTTTCCTCATCCTCTTTGCCCTCAATCTTTATGTAAACAACGTCCTGACCGAGCTTTAGGTCACCGTCGGGAGAAATGATCGTGGTTCTTGCCAGCTTCTTTGCCTCTTCCGCCCTTGACTGGTCCGGGATAACCACAGCGGTGGCTCCCGATTCAATGGAAGTTGTTACGATCTTTTTATCGTAGGGTTCAACCCAGACCCAGAGCTCTTTCATGATGATCAGTATAACGTATAATTAAGCCAGGGAGGTTCGGACATGAAGAAAATCAACGTTGCGATCATTCTCGGGATCCTCGTTGTTCTCTTTTCCTGGGGGGCTGTGGAGGTTTACAAGGAAAAGAGGGCAAGGGACGAAATTGACAGGCTTGTCAAAGAGCTGAATCTTGAAGGGAAGTTTTATTACGATGACGTTGACTACTCAATCCTGAGCGGGAAACTGGAACTCACTGGCGTAAGGTGGACTGTGGGGGGAGAAACTGTAATAGAAAGGATCACCGTTTACAGATATACGCCCTCAGACCTCGTTGTCAGCGTGGAAGGAATCAGGGGCGAGGATGATGATTTTGGCAGAGATATGAAGGAGCTCGGGATTGAAAATCCCGTTCTGAACTTCTATATAGACGCTTCGGTTTATGACGATGAGAGAGAACTGGTGGTCAGGAGATTTGCAATAAACATGCCCCAGGCTTTTGAGGTGTCAGTTAACTTTGAGTTGAGCAATGTAACCTCTTCCCTCCTCAGGGATATTGCAAATTTTTCGGAAAATGATAGGGAAGCCCTCAACAACATTTCTGCAAGAGTGGCAAAGGTAAAGGTTAAGAACTTTTCCTTGGTTTTTGAGGACCTCGGTCTGAGAGAAAGGATCCTTGAAGAGGAAGCCAAGAGGAAGAAGAAAAGCAAAGAAGAACTTGTCAAAGACCTGGTTGCTGATATGGAAAAGAGCCTCAAAAAAGCAAAAACCGATATTGAGAAGGACTTTATAAAGTCAATTATTTCCTTTGTAAAGGAAGGCGGTAAAGTAACTTTTTCTCTGAATCCCGATAGACCCCTTGAACTTCAGGAAGTGATATTTGCCTTTGCCATATCAGCCCAGACAAAGGATGTAACGCCCCTCGTCAGAGACCTCAGGCTCAGCGTCCGCCACACAAAATAAAAAAGCCCCGCACTGGGCGGGGCTGTTGGAATGCTTATGGCTACGTTAGAAGTTGAACCAAGCCGCAAGGGTTACGTCTGTGAAGCTTTTTTCATCAGCAACATCAGGCATTGATACACTGTCCACAACAAGAGCTATTCTGTTACCAACACCTTTCACATAAAGTTGACCAGCTACACTGAACATTGAGACTACATCATTGTCGCCTTTATCGCTTGGATCAGACTGGACGTATTTGACAGCAATTGCCGGTTTTCCAAGTATTGTTTTGGTATTAAATAGGAGCTGTCCTTGGACCAAAATACCTGAAGAACGAATTGTATCATTCAAGGAAGTATCTTTATTAGAAATTTGAGTGTATCCAGCTGATAGGTTGGGGACAATTGCACCGAAGTTTTGTTCCCACATAAGGTCAACACCAAGTGCGGTCATTTGATCACCTTTTACGTCCATGAAATTACCTTGGGAAGCATATGATATACCCAATGTAAGTACATCCCTCTTCCCAAGATATGTTTCTTTTAATACGTATCCTTTATCACCCTTATAGCCTGCCATTGTTGGAGCAAAGGCCACTCTCACTGCAAAACCAGTTTGCTGCCCTTGATCATTACCTGCATCTTTACTGTCAACAACAGAAGCGTAATACCTAAAGAGACCGCCTGCTACATCTCCCCATATGCCTATCTGGTTTGACCTTGAACCAGACCTTGCATTCCTGTCATTAACAAATGGATTCTTGAAAACGTTTGTTGGCCTGTACTTTTTAGGTAATGAGCTTCCACCAACTTTATAATCCATTCCACCTATTGTTGGTCCTGTCGGAATTAGGAATGACCATCCTGACTGTATTCCTGCGTGCCTTTCCCAGGGCACCTTGATAGAACCGGCAAAGATTCTGAACTCTTTTGCGAAGTCAAGCATAATGAATGAATCAATGAATTCAGGATTAGCACCTGCGCTCTTGGAGAATTCCATTTGCCATCCCCATTTGAGTATCTTGGAAATTGATCCCTTTGCGTACGCCCTGGTGAAGGGTACCTTAATCTGAAGGTCTGAGACATCACTATCCGATTTTGGTCCATCAAGAACAGCATGCACCTTTGCCCTGAAGCCCATTT
>JALTVH010000102.1 GCA_027049085.1 Aquificaceae bacterium
ATTCCAAGGTACTCAGGTGATTCGGATTTAAAGATAGCAAAGAGCATCCTGAGAAAGCCATAAATAGCGCCTGTGGGGAATCCTTTGGATGTGCTCAGAGGTGGTAGGGCAAAAAAGCCTCTGTATATGAATGAAGAGGCATCAAGGAGGTAAACGGTTTTCATATAAAGAGCATTTTATATAATTAAAGATGAGCCCAGATGATAAAAAAGCTCCTCCTTGCAGTATTTGTTTTACCCATTCTCCTAACCTTCTTTCTGGACGAAACGATCGTTCTTGAGGCACTGGGTTTAGACAAAAAGAAGGTTTTGACCCTCGAGGCTCTGGTCCTTGCAATTTATCTCTTTGTGAGCGAGCTAATAAGGGTTGACGTTGTTGGGATCCTCATGATGGTTATCCTCCCGATCCTCGGACTTGTTGACCCCCAGAAAGCGATAAGCGGGCTCAGCAGTAACGCAGTCGTCTCAATAATTGCGGTAATCATTATCGGATATGCCCTTGACAAAACGGGCGTGATGAACATTCTTGCGGGATACATAATTCGCTTTGCTGGAAAATCTGAGACCAGGATAATTGCCCTGGTGTCTTCAACTGTTGGAATAATCTCAAGCTTTATGCAAAACATAGGTGCAGCTGCTCTCTTTCTTCCTGCGGTGGTCAGGATCTCCAGAAGGCTCGGGTTTCCCGTTTCAAGACTTCTAATGCCAATGGGTTTTTCCGCAATTCTTGGAGGTACCCTGACCCTTGTTGGATCAAGCCCTCTGATTCTCCTCAATGACCTGATTGGTTTATATAACCTTCAACCTTTCGGGCTCTTTTCTGTGACACCCATAGGTTTAATGCTTCTTGCAGGAGGTATCCTCTACTTCATACTTTTCGGAAGGTTGATCCTGCCCAGAAAGGAAGGGGATGATGAGGGAGGGAAGTTTATTCCCCCTGACCTTGCGCAAACCTACGACAAAATATGCGGGCTTTATGAGCTTAGGGTGCCCGTGAATTTCACAAGGCGGAGTGTTGAGGAAATAGATGCGAGGAAGAAATACCAGGTGACCATAGTTGCGGTTTACCACAGAAAGACAAGAACCAAGAACTTTGCTCCCCCGAGAGAGGAGTATATTGAACCCTCTGACGACATAGCTGTTATTGGCTGCCCCGAAACGGTAGAAAAGTTTGCTCAGGACCTTGGTTTCATCCTAAAGCCTGAGCTGGAAGAGTTTGCTGATGATCTCTCCAACCTTAATGCGGGTCTCGTTGAGGGTATAGTGTCGCCCAGGTCCGAGCTTATTGGGAGAACTCTTAGGGAGGTTAATTTCAGGAAGAAGTACGGTGTGAATCCTGTAGCCCTCATTAGGGACGATGAGATAATTTACGCTGGCTTTTCTGATATAACGCTTTCAACGGGTGACGTTATCCTTCTTTTCGGCAGATGGGAAAATTTTCTTGACCTAAAGGACAGGAACGTCTTCACCTTTGCCACTGATATTAAAGGCGAGGTAGTAAGAAAAGACAGGGCAAAGTTTGCTATTTTCTGGTTTGCTGTTGCACTGGTCCTGATCCTTGTCTTCAAGGTTCAGCTTTCCATTGCCCTGCTAACGGGAGCCCTTGGCATGATTCTCACAAGAGTAATAAGTGTTGATGAAGCCTATCAGGCAGTTGACTGGATGACTGTGTTTCTCCTTGCAGGCCTCCTCCCCTTGGGACTTGCCTTTCAGGAAACAGGAACCGCAGAGTTTCTTGCTAAGAAGGTGATCTCTGTTGTTGGTGAACTCACTCCCATACTTTTTTACAGCATGGTTGCGATCATCACGTCCTTCTTCACCCTTGTGGTATCAAATGTTGGTGCGACTGCCCTCCTTGTACCCCTGACCATAGATATGGCTCAGGAAATTGGGGTTGACCCGAGGATCTCCTCCCTTGTTGTTGCTGTTTCTGCTTCCAACACCTTTATCATACCCACCCATCAGGTCAATGCCCTCATAATGAGACCCGGTGGTTACAGGATAATTGATTACATCAGGGCAGGGGGTGGCATGACCCTCCTGTTTATCCTTATCCTTGTATCTGCTCTGATGCTATTTTACTGATCCTGAGGATACCGCCAGCTTCGGCGGTTTTTACAATGCTCATTAAAAGGGAGTCTATGTTCCACCCTCTGTGGGCAGAGACTACAACCGCAGGTCCATCTACAAAGGCGGGGTGGGGGAGTGATCCGATCTCCGATTCAGCCTCTATGATCCTGTCCGCTTTGTTAAGAACGTAAATGATGGGCTTGTCCTTCACGCCGAGCTCAGTAAGGACATTCCTGACAGAATGGATGTGGTCAAGCCACCTATCGTCGGAAATGTCAGCAACAAGAAGGATTATGTCTGCCTCAAGGACTTCCTCAAGGGTAGTCCTGAAAGACTCAATGAGTTCCGTTGGGAGCTTGTTGATGAATCCAACTGTATCCGTGATTATAAGCTTTATGTCACCGTTTACCTTTCTTGAGGAGGTTGTGGTATCAAGGGAGGCAAACAGAAGATCAGCGATCAGGGTACGCCTTGCCGTTAATCTCTGGAGTAGGGTGGATTTTCCGGCGTTGGTGTAGCCAACAAGAGCTACCCTGATCACCTCTTCCCCCTTTTCTCTCCCAATTCTCCTTTTCCTCTGGTGCTTTTTCATCTTTCTTACTTCCTTCAGTTCCTTTTTGATCTGATGGATCCTTGCCTTTATTGTCCTTCGTTTGACTTCAGCTTCCTGTTCACCGGGACCCCTCGTTCCAACCCTTCCCCCCAGCCTTGAGAGCTTTTTGCCTCTTCCGTAAAGACGGGGTAGCTCATGGGTTAGCTTTGCGAGTTCAACCTGAAGCTTTGCTTCCTTGCTTCTTGCCCTTGCAGAAAATATCTCAAGAACGAGGTCAGTTCTGTCAAGGATCTTCACCCCCACTGTTTTCTCAAGGTTCCTTATCTGAGAAGGGGTGAGAGGATCGTCAAAGACCACTGCATCTGCACCGATTCCCTTCACAATTTCCTTGAGCTCTCTTGCCTTACCCTCGCCTATATAAAATCTGGGATCGGGTTTTGTCCTTTTCTGAATTACATAACCAAGGGCTTTTCCCCCGACAGCTTCAACGAGTTTCCCCAGCTCCCTGAGTGAGTCCCTTATCTCTTCTCTTTTTCTATCCTTTATCCATACCCCCGAAAGGACTGCCTTCATTTACCCTCCACGATGGTGCTAACCGCGTGCTTGTATATGAGGTGGGGCTGCCCATCAACGTCAAGGAGGATCGTGTACTTGTCGTGGTTGAGAACCTTTCCTGTCAGCCTGTTTCCCCTTGTAAGGTAAAGGGTGACGGTGGTCTCCTTTGATTTGTAATTGTCAAGGAGCTCATCCTGAATGGCCGTTTCTTTTTCCATAGGATACATTCTGCGCACCTCCTTGAATAAATATATATCATCCCTTAAATTATTCCTATGCTCAAATACTCCTGGAAGGAGCTGGGAAGGCTTGAGAGTATCTTCCTTGAGATCCTTGACGACCCCACAAAAAAGGAGGTTCTCCTTTATCCTATCTGCTACTGTCAGCTTGTTAGAAAACTTGGTACCTTTGATGTTCCTCTGGACAAACTCCTATCCTGCGCCAGCAAGACCTTCAAGACTTCAAGAGGGAGATGGCAGGACATACTTCTTGAACTTGATCTCTTTCAGGTTATCCTGCCTTCCGGTGAGGTTGTCTATGGGAAGGATGTGCTGAAAATAAAGGGTTCTGAAGACCTTAAAGTTAGCTTCCTTCCTGAGTACAGAGAGATCTTCTATGAAATATACTCAAAGTTTCTCAAATACTGGACAGTTCTGAGCAAGGTTTCAAGTTATTCCAAAAGAAACACTCCCGCTGAGGCAGTTTACCTAAGCGCCCTTATTTTTAATGAGGAATTATTCAGTGAGACCCGGCACTACACGGAACTCCAGAGGTTGAGGTTTCCCGGTGATGAGAGGATCTTCGGAGTTATTGAAAAGCTCGGGGATTTTTATTCAAGGATAAGGGAGAAGAAGTTTATTGATAGTCAGCTTCTGTCTGAGGTGCTTGAGGATCTTGAGTCTATAAACAGTCCTTACTACGGTCTTAATACTGCAAAACTAAAAAGGGATGTTGCAACCCTTATAAGGGATATAGCCAAGGGAAAGGGATACCATGTGATCAAAGTTAGCTTTACGATGGGTGCAAATCATGGAAGGGGATTTCTTAGAAGGTTAATATCAGCTTTGAAGACCAAAGTGAAGAAGATCGGAGGAAAGAGATGGACTTTAATGAGCTCAGAAACGGCCTGCTACTATTCCATAGAAACCTGCTTGATAAGGCAGAAAAGTCCTCAGACCCTGAACTGAAGGAAGCCTACCTTACTGCTGCAAGACATCTAAAAGATGTGGCTTCCTCTCTTTATAAGTTCGATCAGGCAATGAAGAGGATCAAAGAACTTGAAAAGGAAAGCCTCCCTCATAACTAAATGTTTAAAGAGATAGCTGACCCCCTATACAGTTTTGTAAGGGTTGGGAAGGGTGAGATAGCTCTAATTGATTCGCCTGTTTTCCAGCGGTTAAGGGGCATTAGACAGCTCGGTCTTGCTTTTCTGGTCTTTCCCTCTGCCAATCACACAAGGTTCGAGCATTCCCTCGGTGTTATGCACCTGACGGATACCGTTCTTAAAGACCACTGTGGTGAATGCGATGAACTTGAGATCGTAAAGGGCAGGCTGTCCGCCCTGCTTCATGACATAGGACACACACCCTTTTCCCACACAGGTGAATCTATTCTCCCAAGTAAGAAAAACCATGAAGATATGGCATCCCACCTTATCTTTGAGACGGAGGTCCTTGGGATATTGAGGGATGCCTTTTCCCTCTCCTGTGAGGATATTGAATCCATAGTCAGAATAGTCACCTGCAGACCGGAGGGTGAATCCGAAAGAAGACTTTCGGACCTTCTTAACGGTCCCCTCGGAACTGATCGAATGGATTACATCAAGAGGGACGCTTTTTTCTGCGGAGTTTCCTATGGTTTATTTGAGTCCCAGAGGCTCCTTTCAACGATAAGGATGATCAGCGGTGAAGGTCTTACCCTTGCAGTTGACATAAGCGGTCTCCGTGCTTTTGAGAACTTTGTTATAGCAAGATACTTCATGTACCTTCAGGTTTACTTTCACCGTGTTGTAAGGATCCTGAATATCCATATGGTTGAAGCATTGAACAGATTACTGAATCCGGATGAGCTGACCGACCCCAACCTTTATCTCAGGCTTACAGACTCCCTTGTTATGACAAGAATTCAGGAAAGGAAAGACCTCTCGGTTCATTTTGAAAGGATCTTCGGAAGAAAGCATTATAAGGAGGTACTTGCAACCATCAGTGA
>JALTVH010000103.1 GCA_027049085.1 Aquificaceae bacterium
GCAGGATCTCTTCAAGGTATCTTCCGATGTGTCTGAGGTTCTCAATTCCTACAGGGTCCCTTTCCTGAAGGGGGACAAAGAGGATCCTTTCCTTTCCGAAAATCTCAATTATTTCATTTATGTAAGCCTGTTCCTGTTCCTTCCTTTTCTTCATAAAGCCCTCATTGCTTTCTGGCAGGACTCTGTTGACGATAATTTTACTCACCTTCAGGTCCCAGGCTCGGAGGCTCTCAACGAGCCTGCGGGTCTCCTCTATTGACAGCTTCTGGGCGATCATTACGGGCAAGAAGGAGGTCTGAGAAGAGGAAAGGAGGTCGCTAAATCTCACCAACCTTTGCCTTCTTTCCCTCAAAGACTCAATTATTTCAGTCCCTTCTGCTTCCCCTCCCGCCATCTCTCGGAGCTTATGGGCTCTTTCCTTTTTTTCTATAAGTTCCTCCAGCCATTTTCCTGCCTTTCTTACGGTGCTGATCATGTAGAGTGTGTGGCCCGTTGGGGCAGTGTCAACCACTATTGCCTTTGCGCCGGCAGGGTTTGATAGGATCAGCTCCGAGAGGGCATCAATTAGGGCTGTCTCAAGGGTCCCCGGTGCGTCTTTTATTCCCTTAACCATATCCCTGATGTGCTGGATCGATTCCGGACTGAAGGTTCTTTCAACAACCCGAAGGGTTCTTTTGATATAGCTATCAACCGCCTCTTGAGGGTCAATCTCAACAGCGCTCAGGTTTCTGGTCACCTCTACGGGTGAAGCCCCAACCTGGGTCCCGAGGATGTCGGAAAGAGAGTGGGCTGGGTCTGTGGAAATGAGCAGGGTCTTAATGCCTCTTTCGGCGAGCCTCAGGGCAAAACTGCTGGATAGTGTTGTCTTCCCAACGCCTCCCTTGCCTGCAAAGAAAAAGAGTCTTATAGCATCAGCCATTTCCCGACAGCATCCCCGAAAAGGGCAACGATCATAAATCTTGGGAATCTTCCGAGGATGGAGGCAATGATGAAGGAGATCCTCGGCATTTCAAAGATTCCCGCAAGCCAGCAGATAACTTTGTAGGGAACAGGGGTCAGCCCAGCTAAGAAAACCGCAAAAAAGCCGTATTTGAGGAATATCGCCTCGCCTTTGAGGTAGTATCTATCGCCTATCACCCTCTTTGTAACGGGTTCACCGAGGGTCTTTCCAAGCATATGGGCTGTCAGTCCTCCAAGGACACTTGCCAGTGTTGAGATTACTGCTGAAAGAAGGGGATCAAGACCAAGGGCAGTGGCACCGGCAATAAAGGGGTCTGGCGGAACAGGTTGAATAATACTTTCTGTATAGGAGATAAGGAAGATCCCTGCGTAACCGTATTCATGGACGAATTGACGGGCAAGAGTTTCCAGATTTTCCAGCATTCAGGCTAAAATAATACACCATGTCTGAAATAATCAGCGTCCACGGAAGAGAGGTCTTTGATTCAAGAGGCAACCCGACGGTTGAGGCTGAAGTCCTTCTGGAGAGTGGTGCGGTCGGCTGGGCAATGGTTCCCAGCGGTGCGTCAACAGGGAGTAACGAAGCCCTTGAGCTGAGGGACGGTGATGAGAAGAGGTTTATGGGAAGGGGTGTTTTAAAGGCCGTTGACAATATCAACGGCGAGATAGCAAAGAGGCTCATTGGAATGTCAGCAATGAATCAGAGAGAGATTGACCTTACTTTAATTGACCTTGACGGAACGGAGAACAAGAGCAGACTCGGTGCAAATGCCATTCTTGCGGTCAGCATGGCCGTGGCAAGGGCGGGTGCAGACGAGCTGGGTGTCAGTCTTTACGAGTACATTGGTGGAAAATCAGGCAGAAGACTTCCCGTTCCTCTTATGAATCTGATCAACGGAGGTGTTCATGCCGACAACCAGCTTGATATTCAGGAGTTCATGGTAGTTCCTGTCTGCGGTGGGAGTTTTAGGGAGGCTCTGAGAGCTGGAATTGAGGTATTCCATTCCCTTAAAGGGATACTAAAGTCAAAGGGTCTTTCCACAAATGTGGGTGATGAGGGGGGTTTTGCCCCACAACTCTCTTCCTCAAGGGAAGCTCTTGACCTTCTTATACTTGCCATTGAGAAGGCGGGCTACAGCCCGGGGAAGGACCTTTACCTTGCCCTTGACTGCGCATCTTCTGAATATTTCAGCGATGGGACCTACACTTTTGAAGGCAAAAGGATGAATTCCTCTGAGATGATTAAATTCTATGAAAGCCTCCTGGAGGATTATCCAATTGTATCTATTGAGGATCCGCTCTCTGAAGAGGACTGGCAGGGCTGGAGAGACCTGACCAGCGCTATAGGACAAAGAGTTCAGCTTGTTGGTGATGACCTTTTCACCACGAATCCTAGGATCCTTGAAAGAGGGATAAAAGAGGGTGTTGCCAACGCAATACTGATCAAGCTCAACCAGATTGGTACCCTTACTGAAACCCTTGACACCATTCAGATGGCAAAGGATGCAGGTTATGGTGTGATCATTTCCCACAGGTCCGGTGAGACGGAAGATCCTTTCATCGCTCACCTTGCTGTTGCAACAAATGCGGGGCAGATAAAAACAGGGTCAGCTTCAAGGTCTGACAGGATGGCAAAGTACAATGAACTCCTTAGAATAGAAGAAGAGCTTAGTTATGGCGCAGAATTCAGGGGATCAGCGGAATTTGAGAGATTTGCAGATAATTAAAAAGCTTGCCTACGGTTTCCTTTTTCTTGCCCTGATAAACACGGTTGCAAACCTTTTTCTCTCTGACCTGAACGTTTACAGGGTGACTAAGCTAAAGCAGGCTTCCATGAGACTTGAGAGCCTCATAAAGGTTGAAAAGCAGAGGAACGAAGACCTCAGGGCTGTTTCCTCAAGGATCAGAAAGAATCCCGTCTTTTACAAAGAGAAGTTTGTCAGGGAATACCTCTTGATGTTCAGAAGGGGCGAAAAGGTGGTTCCACTACCGAGAGAACTCTGGTACAAATAGATCAGTGGTTCCTGAAACTATCAATGCTCCTCAGAGCAACATAAATCTGGGCTGTAGCGGCAGTTTCGTTTTTGACGGTGATCGCTCCGCTGAGTTTTGAGAGCCCTTTTTTTAAAGAAACAGCTTCAACTTCAATGATCATCTGGTCACCCGGGAAAACGGGTCTCTTGAACCTCACGCCGTCAACCCCAGCATAGACCAACATATCCTTGCTCATGTCAAACTTTATTGTCTTGTAAACAAGTATTCCACCTGCCTGTGCCATTGCCTCAAGCATATAAACGCCTGGCATCATAGGAAGAGTGGGAAAGTGTCCCTGAAAGTAAGGTTCCCCAATTGTTACGTTCTTAAGAGCAACGATCCTCTTTCCTTCTTCAAGTTCAAGGACTCTATCAATGAGAAGAATGGGATACCTCTGGGGGAGGATTTCCATTACTTCGAGGATGTTCATCGCCTTAATTATATATCAAAGATCACCTCGGCTATCCACAAGTTGCCTTCTTTTTCAAACCTCAACCGGTGGTAGGTTGCTGCCTTAATAACAAGACCGCTTATGTGTTTATCGGGGTCAAAGGGTTCTCCAACGAGCTCCGCAGTTATGCTCTCATCACTGAGCTGGGGGATATGACAGCTTGAGGCTACGAACCTGTCCCTTTCGTGTAATAGGAGAGCCCTGTTGATAATATCAGCCAGAATAAAGGGAAACTTTCCTCTCTCGGTTATGACTCTTTTTTCCCTGTGCTGAACCTTTTCAATATCGGTGATCTCGTTAAAGGTGGCAAGAATTGCCTTGCAGATCACTTCTTCCTTTGAATCTCCCCTAACTCTTATTCCTGCATCTGCTGTAATGTCGTCAATCGTTTCATAAAACATCGTCTATAATTTATTTATTATCAATTCAGTTACTGTGCGGAATATAAGATGAAGTTTCTGTTAATCCTTCTTACATTAATCTCTGTTTCTATGTCCGGAACCTTTTACTGTGTCCAGCTTGCATCGGGTCAAGACTTTGAGAATGTTAAGGGGCAGTTGAAAAGAGTATCTACCTTTCCTGATGTAAGGATCGAAAAGATAGGAGACTTTTATGTTCTGAGGGCGGGTTTTTACACAGACAAGGAAAATGCCCAGAGATTGCTTAGGAGGGCGAAGGGCATATTTGAAAATGCCTTTGTAAGAAGATGTGACTTTAAGCCAGAGAGGATACTGATCCCTTCTTACCAGAAGGTCAGAAAAAAGTTTTACTCCTACGAACTTGGGATGATGCTTGCAAGAAAGTATATAAGCAGAAAGGAGTTTGAAAAGGCAGAGGAAGTTTACAGAACACTCCTTGACCGCTATCCCGACAGCAGAGAGATAAAGGTTCAGCTCGCAAGGGTGCTTTACTGGCAGAAGAGGTATGACGAAGCCCTTGAAATTTACAGGCAGGTGGTAGACTTCAGGCCCGAGCTTGTGGATGAAATGAGGAAGGTTGAAATTGCAAGGGAGCTTGAGGAAATCAAGAGACTTGAAAAAGAAGGAAAGGAAGAGGAGGCAATAAAGAGACTGGAGAGGCTTTTCTATGAAGAGCTTGAGCAGAGCTACGATGTGGGGATGAAGCTCGGACTCCTTTATCTAAAGAAGGGGATGAGGATTGAGGCACACAGGGTTTTTGGAATTCTGCATGAAAAGTATCCTGAAAGCGGTGAGATAAAGAAACTTTATGTCAGGACACTTCCTCCAAAAAAGGTTGTAAAAAAAAAGACCTGAAAAAGGAAAAGTGGTCCTTTAAGGCGGGCGGTTCCGTCTTCAGGTACGAAGAGAGGAGATTTGTTGATAGAGAAGTCTTCGGTGAGGTAGGAGTAAAGGGTGTGCTTGGCGGTAGCCTCACTTCAGGTTTCAGGAATGTAGTCAGATATGACCAGACCAACAATCAGCTTTACAGCGATTTTTACAGGAGGATCGGAGGAGGTTTCTGGGGGTACATTGGCTTTGACGTGAGTCCCAGTGCCACCTTTCTTCCCCAGAGGTCCCTGAGGGGCGGGATTTACAGGAGCCTCTCCAAATTTGAGCTGGGTGCGGGATTCTCTTACATGAAGTTCAGAAGGTCAGAAGTTTACCTGTTTATTCCGACCGTTGTGGTTTATCTCCCGGCAGACCTTTATTACAGCGGAAGCCTTTACTACTCAGTTCTGAGGCAGACCTTTACCTTTCTTAACCGTCTTTACAGGAAAGAAGGGAGGTTTAGATGGTTTCTCAGCCTTTCTACAGGTACCTCATCGGAGCGTCTTGAGGCGGGTGAGGATTTCTTCAGATACAGGACCTTCTCAACTGGGGGCGGTGCGGAATATTACATAGAACCAGGGCTAGCCTTTGGCGGGAGCCTGAAGTACGAGGACAGAGAGGGGCTATACAGGAGATACG
>JALTVH010000104.1 GCA_027049085.1 Aquificaceae bacterium
GGAGTAAAGGTTGCATGCTTCAAGCCCGTTGAAACCGGCGTTGAAGAAATACCCCAGGACGGGGAAATGCTTGCAAGGGCAACAGGTCAGGAGATTGATGAGGTTGTTCTATACCGTGCAGAGAAGCCTCTGGCTCCTTACTCAGCAATGCTTGAAGGTGACCTCGTCATAAGCATTGAGAAGATTATGGATAGGTACAGAGAGCTTAGAGATGGAAAGGACGTTGTTCTGGTTGAGGGGGCGGGTGGTATTGCAGTACCAATTGTTAGAGATTACACCTATGCCAACCTTGCAAGGGATCTGGACACAGAGGTCTTAATTGTCGCCAGAGCGGGTCTTGGAACGATAAACCACAGCGTTCTGACCGTTGAATATGCAAGGAAGAGAAACCTCCACCTTACTGGCTTGATCCTTAACATGTACACAGGCAAGGACCCCTCGGAAAAGACCAACCCGGAGGTTATTTACCAGATGACAGGTCTCAAGCCTCTTATAATCAGGAAGTATGAAAGCAAGAAAATTGAGGAACCTGAACTATCTGCCCTTCTTGACCTTATCGGGTTTTAAACCCGTATAGAAGGCAACGCTTTCAGCTACTTCTCTGAAGTAGGGGGCGCTGACCTCACCACCGTAAAGACGCCTTCCTCTGGGTTCGTCAACAACTATGACGGCCACATACCTCGGATCGCTTGCGGGGAAAAAGCCGGCAAAGTAGGTCACGACCTTGTCCCTTGAATACCTTCCGAGCTTTCTATCAAACTTCTGGGAGGTCCCTGTTTTTCCAGCTATTGAGATAAACCTGGACCTTGCCTTTTGACCCGTTCCTCTCTCAACCACAAGGGTCAGGGTTCTCCTCAGCCACCGGAGTGTCTCCTCGGAAAGAACCTTATCCCTTAGGACCTGAACCTGTGCCCGGTAGATCACTTCTCCCTGTGGGGAAGAGATCTCTTTGATAATGTGGGGCATAAGGATCTTACCAGTAGCCAGACCTCCAAAGGCAACAGCTATGTTCAGAGTGTTAAGGGCAAGGCCCTGTCCTATAGAGGCATAAAGTATGTTTGCAGGATAAACAAAATCGGGTATCTGGGGGCTTGCCTCACCCGGGAATATGCCGAACCTCCTGTCCAGGTGGAAGACCCTGAAAAGTTCCTTAACATCCTTCTGGGAAAAGAAAGATGCTACCTTTATTGTCCCAATGTTTGAAGAGTAGATGAGTATGTCTCTCAGATTGATTCGCCCGAGCCTTCTGGGGTCCCTTACGTACCTTTCGTAAACCTTGATCCTTCCTCTGCCAGCATTTACGGTGAACCGCCTCGTTACATAACCTCTATCAAGTGCCCAGCCCACAAAGAAGGGCTTCATAATTGAACCTGGTTCAAAGACGTCAGTGACTGCATAGTTTCTCCGAGCACCTGCAGGATACCTCCAGAAGTGATTGGGGTCAAAGTAAGGGTAAGTGGCTATACCTAAGATGTCGCCTGTATGAACATCCATGAGGAGGATAGATACCTTCTTTGGCTTCCACCTTCTAACGATCCTGTCCCTGACCTTCTCAAGGATATTCTGAATGCCCACATCAATAGTAAGTGTGACATCCTTTTCATCACCGGGCATGCCGCTGAGGGGGTGGAGGTAAATCTTCCCGAGGCCTCCGTTCATATATATAAAAGCGTCTGTATACCCACCTCCAAGATGTTTATTAAGGGCATATTCAAGACCCTCCAGCCCCTTACCATCAATGCCTACGAACCCTATCAGGTTAGAAGCAAGGGTCCTGTTAGGGTACAGTCGGGTGTATTCCTCCTGTATACCAATGTACCTTGAGTTGTCTGTTTCCACGATCGCTCGCCTTACCGGATCTTTGAGCTTTCTATCAATGCCCCAGAGGATCCGGATGGGCTTTGAACGCCCGGTACTTATTCTTTGTCTTATAACCTTCTCATCTTCACCTGTGATTCTTGACAGTTCCCTTATGAGCTTTTCCCTGTTTTTTATGTGCTCAGTGTCGGGATGGGCATAGACAACGATAGTGGGTACGCTTATGGCAAGTTCCTTACCGTTAGCGTCCTTGATGCTTCCTCTGTATAAGGGGACCCTTATTGGGACAACCCTGTCAAACCTGCTAACGATCTTTTCCGCTATCTCATTTTCCTGTGTTACCTCAAGATCAAGGATCCATAAGGTTACGATTCCTGCAAGTATGATGAAAACAGAAAAAACAAAGCGCGTCTTGGTTTCAAACTTCCTTCTGAACCGCCACTCTAACTCCACGCCCAGCTAAATCACTGGTATCTGAAAACGCTCGGATTCAGGACATCAGGATATGAGGTCTCCATCTCGTAATCAAAGAGCTGCTGACGGATCCTCCTGAGATCCTTTCCATTGGGTTTGAAGGGATAGCTCTTAATGTCGGTCACCGAGCTGTCTCCAAAGGGCCTGTTACAGGCAACCTCTGTGGTTTTTCCTCTGCATCCTGCGGTCATAAAGGGTCTGCCAGAGGCAAATACTTCCTCAAAGACTTCCTTGCCCACTCCCCAGTGGATAATCTGGCCTCTTTCGTTGAATCTCATATCCTCATAGCGTGCAAGATCGCTGTCTATCAAATACCTCGCCATCTGCACCCTGCGGTACTGGGGTGCGGGGCATGGCTTTTCCTTTTCCATCAAAGATCCTTCCTCGGGCCAGAAGGAAAAGAGGTGGGTCCTTGCTCCGAGATCCCTGACCTTTTGTATAACCTCAACCATTTCCTGCTCTGTTTCTCCGAGACCAACTATAAGGTGACATCCAGCGTAACCATCACCCATAACGTCTGCGCACCATTCAAGGACCTTCCAGTAGGTCTCCCACCTGTGGGGACTGTTCATTGGCCTTCCCCTGAGCCTGTCAAAGATCTCCGGGGTTGCAGCATCAAGGGCAACTGTAAGGGTGTCAGCACCGAGCTTTCTGTAGTCCTCAATGTCCTCGTAGGTCTGGCCCGTTGCGTTCATTAGGATGGAAACAAAGAGTTGATCGCCGAGCTCTTCAATAACCCTCTTTAGAACGTACTTGGTGTCCCTTATAGACCTCGGGTGCGTTATCTGAGAGATGCAGAGCCTTTCAGCGTGACCGACCTGCTTTGTCCGCTCAATGATGTCATCAAGTCTGAAGGTTGGCCACTCAACTCTTATGAAGTTCTTTTTTGAGTATTCCATATCCCTCGCTTTCTGAAGACCGCAGTAGGCACAGGTAGCATGACAGCCCGAGGGATAGGTGAGAAGCGTATTTATACAGCTAAGTTTGGTGTCTCTATAAAATTGACCCGGGATAAAGCCCAGGGTCATTGCTGCTGCCCAGCTTATCTGAAGGTATTCGGGGCTCTCCTTCTGTTCGGTCAGTTGCTCAAGAGCTATTTTGTTCATTCCTCAACCTCCGGCGTTATCTAAGAAGATTATACCTTTACTTGATGACAACCCAGAGGTAGAGTTCGCCTGTTTTGGGATCTATCCACTCGTCCTCAATTACAGCATTCTTTATGACCATAGGTCTGACTTCCTGCTCCGAGTATGCACTGAACTTCTTTTTGTAGTATTGAAGCCTTGAGGTATCCACGTTTATCTCAATCTTTTCAAGCTCTGTTTTGACTATTATCTCAACCTGCTTGGCGAGGTCTGCAAGGGCGATGTGCTTGGCGAGCCTCCTCTGTTCTGCGTAGCCTTTACCAGGGATCTTTTTTGCTATTCCCACACCACCGAGATATCCCCCGTAGTTGGGATTCGAGACCCATACAGGGAGCCCGTTCTTAAAGGGATATTTTGTTTTTGGTGCCTCCCTCTTGGTTATCTCAATGGGACTCTTCTTGAGCTTTTCCTCCTTTCTTGTCTGGGGAAGGGGAGGCTCTTCAAGGGTCAGGTCCTTTGCAGGTTTATCCGCTTCCCTCTCAAGTTCTTCAAAGGCTCTCTCAGCTTTCTGAATCTGCTCTTCTTTTGAGGGTGGTGGGGGCTGGGTTTTAGCCTGCTTTGTTTTCGGACCGCAGGAGTAGATCAAAAAGATTACGGTCAATAAGAGGAGAGCCTTCATACTTACCTCCCTCATCTGTACTTCGCCACAACTTCGGTAGCGTTAAAGCTGATCAGCCTAAGTTCCGGAATTCTTTCAACTGCATTGGCAAGATAAACAGTATTTTCAAGGTATCTGACCCTGAACTTTCCAAGACCTGCATCTTCAACGGACTCAACCCATGGAACTCTCTGAAGCTTCTCTTTTATGCGGAAGTTGGTCTTCGTGCTTCTTACACCCTTCACCGTAACCGTAACCATTTTAGATTTGGAAGCTCTGTACTTTTCTACTTTTCCCATAATATCCGCACCAACCCTTTTGGCAAGAGCTTCCATTGCCTTGTACTCCGCATCCCTCTGGTTGAGTGCTCTCCCGAGGGCTGAGACAGAACCGGAGGCAACGATCCTGAGCCCCTGATTGTCCCTTGTCAGAAGATAGTAGTTGAGCCTTGCGGTGACAACGTTAAAGGAAGATTTGATCCCGTATCCGATATCCTGTCCCATCTGGGTTGAAGGAACAAGTTCCACCTTTCCTACTATCATGGCGCCAGAAAGAACCCTTGACATGTAAGCCCGCAACGCTATAAAACGCCTCTGGGCGATGATGTTCTCAATATCGTATGGGTTGACATTAGGATTACCTGCAAAGTCATAAACCTTAAACCCCTGCTGGTTAAGGATATTGACAAGCTCAGTTGTTACAGGGTTCATCTCATCAAGGACGACAGAGCCAGGATTCTTGGTTACTATCATCACGCTGAAGGACGTGTCGCTTGAAATGAGACTGAGGGCTTTTTCTGCCTCCTTGGGATAAACACATCCCTTAACCTTGACCCTCACCATGTCCTGGAAGTTATCAACAGAGAGAACCTTTACATCTCTGATAAATCCACCGACTTGGTTCTTAATGACCTCATCAAGAAGGGCAAAGTTGTGGAGGATCGTTTTGACACTTGTGGTAACACCGAGTGCCTTTTCAATGGCATCCCACTTGGCTCTGGCTGTCGCCTCAACCTTTGCTCCCGACCTGTCGCCACCGATCACTGAGGCCTCTCCAACACCAACAGACTCAATGCATTTCGCTGATCCCCTCTGAACCGATGTTTGAGCAACTCTACTTGCCTGTGGCATTGGCTGCATTGCAGGCATGGGAGGCATCTGACTTGTGGGACCTGAAACCCGTGGTTCTCTTGCCTTTGGCATTGAAGGTTGAGGATTCTGGGTAACTGCGGGACGGGCGGGTGCTGATGCCTTGCCTGTGTACAGTGCAACTTTGAGATTGCCCACAA
>JALTVH010000105.1 GCA_027049085.1 Aquificaceae bacterium
CTTTCCGGAACATTGTGGTGGTCTATAACTATCACGTCCAGGGGAAAGGACTCAAACTCACTCACTGCAGAGGATCCGTTGTCCACAGCAATGAGGAGGTCTCCGTACCTTGAAAAAATAGTTAGGATCCTCTCGCTGAGTCCGTAGCCTGTTCCCCTGCTCGGAAGGGCGGGAACGACCTTTGCTCCTGCCTTTCTGAGAACCTCGTAGAGTATAGCAGTTCCTGTTATTCCATCCACATCGTAATCTCCGAAGATTATGATCCTTTCCTTTTTCTTAATTGCCCTGACAATACGCTCTGTCCCTTCCTCAATGTTAGGGAGGTACCTGTAAGAGGGAATAGCGCTAAGCCTCAGGTCAAAGATCGCCTCGTGGTGATCCTCAAAGCCCCTGTTAACAAGGAGCTGCGCAAGAACCTTTCCGTAAAGCTCAACAAACCGGCGAGGAGGACTGATTTTTTCGCTGAGCAGTGTCCATTCCCTTCCAGAGACCCCCCTCATCTTCTCTCAATTATAAACTTAGAGCGAAGGAAGATAGCGCCCTTCAGGGCGTAGTCAAAGCCAGATACAGCTATCAAAACGCCTGAAAGGTACTGTAAAAAAAGAAAGCTGTTTATAAGTAGCTGAATGTTATAAAGATTAGCAAGGTATCCATTAATAACTGTAAGACCCAGAAAGACCGTTGCTGACTTTCCCCAGAGGGAAGGGTTAGGAACAAAACCAAAGCGCCTTAAGAAAAGAGCTCCGCCTATCAGAAACAGATCTCTGATAACTACAGCCTTAAGCAGAAGGAAACTAACCGAAATATTTGTAAACAGGGTAACAGTGAGAAGTCCACATATCAGAAGTACCTTGTCAGCAAGAGGATCAAGCATCTTTCCTATCCTAGTTTGGGCTCCCAAAAGCCGTGCTATGGTTCCGTCAAGGGCGTCGCTGAGGAGGAGTACTGCAAAAAGAAACATAGATAGGTTTACCTCGCTCCTCAGGGCAAGGATCAGAACATAGGGGGAGAAGATAAGGCGCAGTGTGGAAATAAGGTTGGGAAGGCTTTTAACCCACCCTTGTCCTGATGACCGAAAGAGCTTCTTCAATGACCTCATCAACCCCTTTGCCCGTTGTATCAATAATTATCGCATCTCTTGCAGGGACAAAGGGGTACTTGTCCCTCGTCTCATCCCTCCTGTCTCTCTCCTCAATCCTTGCGATAAGCTCATCAAGATCTGCTTTGACACCCATTTTTTTAAGGTCCTTTAGCCTCCTCCTTGCTCTTTCTTCTATGCTTGCGATAAGGAAAATTTTGACTTCAGCTTCCGGGAATATGTGGGTTCCTGCATCTCTCCCTTCTGCGATAATATCCTTTCCCGACACCTTTCTGAAGATCTCGTTAACAGCTTCCCTGAAGGAGGGGAACGCGCCTATCACAGAGGCAATGTTACCAACCTCTTCCTTTTTGATCTCTTCACCGATCGGGTGGTTTCTGTAAAGCATCTTTGTTTCCCCAATATCTGGTAGGATTTTTATGTCTTTCAGTGCGTCCAGAGCATCTTCAGGCATGACTTCCTGAGGCTTTCTCCCCCCTTTGAGAAGGGCGAGGCCAACCGCCCTGTAAATCTTACCCGTTTCAAGGAGCGGAATCTTCAGTTTGCGAGAAAGTGATTTGGCAACCGTGCTCTTTCCAACTCCCGCTGGACCGTCAATGGTGATTCTCATTATTTATCTTTAAAAGCCTCTTCCTCCAGAAGATATCCCCCTCAACTTTAGCTCAAGGTCAGCTGGTTTGGAGGCATAGAGAAGGGCTGTGTGGAAATCTATCATTCCGTTTCTGTAAAGCTCTTCAAGGTGCTGGTCAAAGGTCTGGGTTCCATAAGCTGCCTTTCCTTTAGCTATAAGGTCCGGGATCTCGTCAATCCTGTCAGGATCGAGGAGAGCTTCCTTAATGGCTCCAGTATTGATCATTATTTCAACCGCGGGGATTGAGCCCTTTTTGTCCGCTCTTGGCAGGAGTCTCTGGGAGAAGACAGCTACAAGGGTTCCTGCAAGCATCTGCCTTATCTGTTCCCTTACCTCCAGCTTGAACATACCGATTACCCTGTTTACCGTTTCCTTGGCATCAAGAGTGTGGAGGGTGGACATAACAAGGTGACCTGTTTCAGCTGCCTGCAGAGCTATCTCGGCGGTTTCCGTGTCTCTGATCTCACCGACCATGATTACGTCCGGGTCTTCCCTTAGTGCCGCCCTCAGTCCCCTTGCAAAGCTCCTGGTATCGATCCCAACTTCCCTCTGAACTATGTAACATTTATCGTCTCTGAGTATGTATTCAATTGGGTCTTCTATGGTCACCACCACACGCCTCAGGGATCTGTTCATCTCCTGAATAATGGACGCAAGGGTGGTTGACTTACCTGAACCCGTTGGACCGGTGACAAGCACAAGCCCCTTACTGCTCCCGAGTACAGTTTTGAGCATTATCTCTGGAAGATTCAGGGTGTTGAAGGCGGGAATCTGGAAGGGAACAACTCTGAAGGCCATCCCCGATGTTCCACGCTGTCTGTAAACGTTAACCCTGAATCTTGAAACCTTTGGAAGAGAATAGGATAGGTCTATCTCCCCGTACTCCTCAAACTCCTTGAGCTTCTTTTCACTTCTTCCTACCACTTCCTGGAGAAAGAGCTTAAAGTGTTCATCGTCAATAACGGGGAAATCGTCATCAACATGAAGCCTTTTGTGGATCCTGTATACCGGCTTTGAACCTACCTTGAGGTGAATGTCGGATGCCTCAAGGTCAATCGCTTTCTTCAGTATCAGCTGAAGCAAGGCCCGCGACCTCCCTTACCTTCTTTTCTATTTGATCGGCAAGTTCTGGATTTTCTGCAAGGTATTTTTTCACACTTTCCCTCCCCTGCCCGAGCCTGCGCTCTCCAAAGCTGTACCAGGAACCGCTTTTGGTGAGCACTCCAAGGTCAACAGCAGTATCAATAAGATCGCAGAGCCTGCAAATCCCTTCGCCGTAAATCATGTCAAATTCAGCTTCCTGGAATGGCGGGGCAAGCTTGTTCTTAACTACTCTGACCCTGACCCTGCTTCCGACCCTGTCACCACCCTCCTTTATATCGGTCATTCTCCTGACCTCAAGCCTCATGTCTGCAAAGAACTTGAGTGCCCTTCCTCCCGGCGTGGTTTCAGGATTGCCGAACATTACACCGATCTTCTCTCTTATCTGGTTTATGAATATCAGGGCTGTGTTGCTCTTGTGAACTATTCCCTTGAGTTTTCTAAGAGCCTGGGACATGAGGCGTGCCTGCTTTCCTACCTGCGCCTCGCCCATCTCCCCCTCAAGCTCATCCTTTGGAACGAGAGCGGCAACTGAGTCTATAACTATTACATCCACCGCACCGCTGTTGATGAGGCTTTCCGCTATCTCAAGGGCTTGCTCACCGTAGTCTGGCTGAGAAATGTAAAGGTTTTCAACATCAACACCGAGGTTTTTGGCGTACTTGGGGTCAAGGGCATGCTCCGCATCAATGAAGACAGCTATCCCTCCCTTTTTCTGTGCCTGGGCAATAACATGGAGCGCAAGGGTCGTTTTGCCCGAGGATTCAACACCGAAGATCTCAATGATCCTTCCCCTGGGCAGACCTCCGATCCCCGTTGCTATATCCAGAGCAAGGGAGCCTGTGGGGATGACATCAACCTGAACCTTCTCCGCCGCTGTGTGAAGGGGCATTATGGACCCTTTGCCAAAGCGCTTTTCTATGCTCGCAATTGAAACCTCAAGGGCTTTTCTCTTTTCCTGAATTACATTCTGAGCTGTCTGACCTGCCGGCATGCTTACTCCACCTCCACGATCCTGGGAACTACAAAGAATCCTCCCTCCCTTTCGGGAGCGTTCATAAGAGCCTCTTCCCTCTCAAGGGATTCCCCCGGCTCATCTTCCCTCATGGGGGTTGGATCAGGGGATGTGAAGGGCTTTACCCCTTCTGTATCAAGCTCATCAAGCTGTTTTACAAACTCAAGGATCTGAGAAAGATCGCCCGCCATTTTTTCCTCTTCCTCAGGTGTTAGCTTGAGTCTGGCAAGGTGGGCGATCCGTCTGACCCATTCTTTATCTACCATGACTCTATTAATATAATTTAAAATCCCTCCCCAGCTTTCTGTAAATCTCACCGAGGTGAACCCTGTAGTAGATAGGCCTTCCGTGAGGACAGACTCTCGGCGAGCCTATCTCAACCCACTTCCTGAGCAACTCCTTCATCTCACTGATTTCCAGCCTTTCCCCAGCTTTGACTGAAATTCTGCAGGCAGTGTCCTCTGACCCTTCACCGAGCCGGTGATAGTTAACCCTCTCATCAAGGAGGTGCTGGTCAAAGAAGTATAAAAAGTCTTCCATAAGCGCCACTATGATAGTGTCCTCTATCTGACCCAAAACCTCTGGCTGTGAGGTTTTCCTGTCCTGTGCGAGATGAAACACCGGAACCTTTGGTGCAGAGTAAAATCTTCCTTCCAGCAGGTTAAGGAGACTACTTTCCTCAAGGAAACGAACCTCCCTCTTTTTTGGATGGACGTTGAAATCAACCAGGAAGGGCGGTGCAGTGAGAAACAGAACAGCTTTGGAAGAGTAGCCAACAACTTTCCTTACTGCTTGAGAAAGGCTCCTGTGGTCAACAGGTCTTGAGTTAACGAAGGTTTTAATCTTCCCCTTTCTGTGTCCCATCGTGAAGTAGATACTGGCTGAGTAAGGATCCGCATTAATTTCTGTTTTCTCACAACCCTCACCGGTAAAGAGTTTTGCCCTCTCCTCCTTAGGTGATGGTGGCAGGTTCAGGAGAATCTTACCGTTGCTGATCAGCTCAAAGTGGCAGTCTTCCCTTGTGAGGGCAAAATCAAGGAGGACCTCACGGACTTTCCTGACCTCAAGATCCTCTCTCCTAAGAAATTTCTTCCTGACGGGCTGGTTAAAAAAGAGGTCCCTTACCTCAACTCTCGTTCCCTGTGCCATTCCTGTAATACCTTTTTCGGTAATCACCCCGCCTTCTGCAACTATGTAACAGCCCTCGGTTGAGGTGTAATGCCTTGAGCTAATCTTCAACCTGCTGACCGCGGAAATTGACCAGAGCGCCTCCCCTCTGAAGCCGTAGGTCTTTATGCTAAGGAGGTCCCCCGTGTCCCTGATCTTGCTTGTTGCCCCTTCAAGGATCACCTTTTCAAGGTCATCGGGATGGATCCCTGTTCCGTTATCTGTAACAATTATTGACCTCTTACCGCCCCCAGTAATTTCAACTTCAATTCTCGTTGCCCCTGCGTCCAGCGAGTTCTCAAC
>JALTVH010000106.1 GCA_027049085.1 Aquificaceae bacterium
GAATTTATATAATTGTACACAATTAAGAAAAAGAGGAGGGATGGAGATGGATATGAAGAAGTTTAAGTTTCTACTCACATCAGGATTATGTGCATTTATATCCGGTTCCTGTACGCCCGGCGGTGGACCCGGAATTTCAGGACCAAGTTCAGGTTCATTTGTCAATGTACAAAGTTTCTCGGCTGATGTAAGTTCTGTATCAAGCCCAGGTGAGCGCATTAACTTCAATTTCAGGGTGGATTATGCTTCACCAAGTGGGGGCTACATTGCAGAGCTTTATTACAATGATTCAAATACTATGCCTTCACCAAGAACAAACTTTAAGATAACTGAACTCAACTGTGGTACCGGATCTATTTTTCCCTGTGGCACAACAGGTAGATTTGAGTGCACGTACGATGGCAATACATCTGGTAATCCTGAAATGACCTGCGGTGGGCGGAAATCTAATCTTAACTTTAGTGGAAGAGTTTACTTCATTTTTAGAGCATGCATTTATGATAACAATTTAAATATAGTATGCGATATGGCCTGGACAGAGGTCCAAATACCATAAGGAAGCTAAATTTTTAGCTGCCTTAGAGACCATTAACTCTTTTTTAAAAAATTGCACCCCGTAAGGACTGCGGGATAGAGTTTATCTCTGATTCTGAGGGAAACGTCGGTGCCTCCTGTGGCATGTTCGGTGTCAATAAAGCAGAGGGCTATCCCAGTCTGGAGTGTTGGGGAATAGGTTCCGCTGGAAACCTCGCCGATTAGGCTGTCCCCCTTATAAACCTTGTATCCTTTGCGAGGGATCCCCTTCCCGTCCATTTTTAGTCCCATAAGGACCTTTTCGGGCTTAAGGTTAAGGAGTGCATCTTTGCCGATAAACTCTTTTTCAAAGGAAACGAACCTCTCAAGGCGGGCGTGGAGGGGAGTAATGTTTTCCGAAAGCTCATTTCCATAAAGGGGAAAGCCAGCCTCAATTCTCAGAACGTCTCTTGCACCAAGACCGCAGGGTTCTGCAAGTTTGACAAGCTCACTGTATAGCTTTTTACCCTCTTCAGGAGGCAAATAGATCTCAAAACCGTCGGACCCTGTGTAGCCCGTTCTTGAGACAATGGCAGACCCAAAAATCCCGAACCTGTAGTAGCCAAGGGAATCAGCCTCATAAAAAGACTTTATAATCTGAGGACTCCTGGGTCCCTGAAGGGCTATCTGAACAAGCCTATCAGAAAGGTCTTGAACTTCAGCCCCCTCTCTGTTATGGTGTAGAAGCCAGCCAAGGATTTTCTCTTTATTGGCAGCGTTGACACATACAAAGTACCTCTCTTCATCAATCATGTAAATGGTTGCATCATCAAGGACTCCGCCTCTCTCATTTGTAAACAGAGTGTACTGAACCCTTCCGGGCGAAAGTTTTCCAAGGTCGTTAGTTGTGAGGGACTGAAGGAGTTCAAAGGAACCCTTTCCTGAGACTTCAATCCTTCCCATGTGGGAAATGTCAAAGACACCCGCAGACTCCCGGACAGCGGAAACTTCCCTTATAGTTCCGCCAAACTGAAGGGGCATCTCCCAGCCGTGAAAGTCCGTAAATCGGGCGCCCAGAGACCTGTTTATCTCATAAAGAGGCGTTCTCATCAGAGGTATTTTAAAATTTCCTCAGGCAAAGGGATGAAGAAAAGGGATGTTCCCAAAGTCCTTGAAATTCTGAACAAAGAGTACCAAAAGTGGGAAGCCCCGGTAGTTACTCTCATAGCACAGCACACCAATGACCCCTTCCGTGTGCTTGTTTCTGCACTGATCTCAACAAGGACGAGGGATGAGACAACCGCCGAGGTATGCAAAAGGCTCTTTGAGAGAATCAAGAATCCCTATGACCTCATTGAAATTCCCGCTGAAGAACTTGAAAAACTGCTCTATCCCGTTGGTTTTTACAGAGTCAAAGCAAGACACCTTAAAGAACTTGGTAAAGAGCTTGTAGAGAAGTTCGGCGGGAAGGTTCCCTCAAACCTTGAGGATCTCCTTTCCCTCAAAGGCGTTGGGCGAAAAGTGGCAAATCTTGTCCTTGCAGACGGCTACGGCACGCCTGCTATATGCGTTGACACCCACGTTCACCGCATAACCAACCGATGGGGTCTTGTGAAGACAAAGAATCCTTCCCAGACTGAGAAGGAGCTCATGAAAAAGGTTCCAAAAGAGTACTGGACAGTGATGAACAGGCTTCTTGTTGCCTTTGGTCAGAGAATATGCACACCCCTCTCGCCAAAGTGCGATATTTGTCCCGTTTCTGAATATTGCTCAAAGGTCGGGCTAACGAAGAGAGAACTCAGCTCGTCTCGCCCCCAGTCTCAAAATCCTCGGGCCTGATATTGTCAAGCCACTCCTTGAGCCTTCTCTTTTCTTCGTCTTCCTCAGGCTCGGGCACCCTGGACTTTTCAAGAACCTCCTCAACCACAAATATTGGGGCATCAAAGCGCAGGGCAAGGTTGATAGCATCGCTCGGACGCGAGTCAATAACTATGGTATTGTTGCCGTGAAGAAGATAAATTTCCGCGTAGTAGGTGCTGTCTCTGAGGTCATTTATGACTATTCTGTCAACCACCGCACCAAGGTCGGTTATCACATTTCTCAAAAGGTCGTATGTCATCGGGCGGGGCGGGTCAACATTTTGAAGCTTCATGGCTATACCGTTTGCCTCAAAGGCACCGATCCATATAGGTAGAACTATCTCCTCATTGTCACGGGCTTTCAGGACAACGATGGGCATCTGGGAAACGGGGTCAAGGGTGACACCGTGAACCACCATTTCAATCATTTCACCACCTCCACAACCTCGCCTTCCATGTTGAAGGGTGAAGAGCCCCTGACCTTTACCTTAACGATTTTACCAAGAAGCCTCTCATCGCCCCTCACGCTTACCCAGCGGTTTGTGGTTGTTCTTCCAATAAGTGTATCCGTGTCCCGCATTTCCTCAATAAGAACCTCCTGCTCTGTTCCTTCGTAACTCTTTGCTATATCAGACATTATTGATTTCTGAAGAGCAAGGAGCTCCGACATTCGCCTTGTTTTGACCTCATCGGGCACCTGGTTTTCCATTTCGCTTGCAGGCGTACCGGGCCTTGGTGAGAACTTGAAGGAGAATATCTGCTCAAATCTCACTATTGCAACCACGTCAAGGGTGTGTTCAAAATCCTCATCGGTCTCACCGGGGAAACCAACTATAACGTCTGTTGATAGAGCTACATCAGGGACCGCCTCTCTGAGGCGGTGAATTCTCTCTAAATAAAACTCTTTTGTGTAGCCTCTTTCCATAAGTGACAGTATCCTGTCTGATCCTGCCTGGAAGGGAAGATGCAGTGCATTGCAAACCTGTGGAATGTCAGCCATAGCCTTAATGACCTCATCGGTAAGGTCAAGGGGATGGCCTGTTGTAAAACGGATTCTCTCTACGCCCTCTATCTCAGCTATTCTGTACAAAAGCTTTGCAAAGCTTTGACCCCCCTCAAGGTCCCTGCCCCATGCGGTCACGTTCTGACCAAGTAGATGAATTTCCCTCACACCATCATCAACCAGCCTTCTGACTTCTTCAAGTATGCTTTCAAGAGACCTTGACCTCTCTCGTCCTCTTGTAACAGGTACCACACAGTATGTACAGTTCTTGTCACACCCCTTCATGACCGTGACATAGGCACAGTAAGGGTTATCTCTCTCGGTGGGGAAATTCCAGAGCCTGTCCTCGTCCTCCGGTGGCTGGTCAAGTATGGCTATTGCCTTGTATCCTGCCTGAGCCTGGTTTATTAGATCAGGGAGTTGATGGATGTTGAATGAGGAAAACATTATGTCTATTACAGGAGCCTTCTGGACCAGCTCCCAGCCAGCCCTCTGGGCAAGACATCCCGATACCGCTATCAGAGCGAAAGGGTTTCTCTCCTTAATCTTTTTGTATTCCCCAAGGTGCGAGAGCACCTTCTGATCGGGCTTTTCTCTGATGGTACAGGTATTTAAAAGGATAAGGTCAGCATCTTCCCACCGCTCCGCTGGCTCGTAGCCAAGGGTCCTCAGTATGCCCCTAATCCTTTCCGAATCATTGAAGTTCATCTGGCATCCGAAGGTCTTGATGTAATATCTTTTTCCCATAGTTAATATTTTGGTAATCGCAGACTCTCCCTGCAAGTTGAATTGGCTCAGAAAAGAGCGTCAAGGCTGTTTATAACAAAGCCTTCAACACCTCTGCACCTTATTTCTTTGACTACTCTGAGGTCCCTCAGGGACATTGGTTCTGTATCTGATGAGAGGTAGGCAGTCGCCTCAAGACCAATTAGGACCTTTCTTCCAAGCTTTTCACCAATGCCAACCTCTTCTTTTGAAAGCCGAAGAGACCTCTTAAAAGATGGACTGTAAGCCATCACAACCACCTCATCAGCCGTCTCCATAACCTTCTGGGCAAGGTTCCTCCTGCCCACACTGATCCTGTCAAACCAGTGGGGGATGGCAACTGAAAAGGTTGTTTTTCCTGCCCGTTCCCTCAACTCTCTGATCACCTGGAGATAGGCTGGAACAATCTTCCTGAATTCACTCAGTGTCATATCCCAGTAAGGCTCAAGGTCAATCTGGTAGCCATCGGCTCCGGTCTTGCGCACGACTCCTGGCGTGAACCTCCCCGATATTTCCTTTGAACTCTCAACTATAAACACCTCAACGTTAAGGTCTTTAAAAAAGTTGACTACAGTCCTCAGATCTCCGGGCGATGCCGCAAGATAAACCCTCCTGATACCCCATTCCCTGATAAGCTTTTCAACTCTGTCCGTGTTATCTTTCACAGTCAAGGGGTCCCAGACCCAGACTGCAATAACTGACCTTCCACTTTCACATTCTGTGGGCAGGTCAGTAATTTCCATCTTTGGCGCGCAGGAAAGTGACAGGAACAAAAGGAGATAGAAGAGCTTCACCTGACGAAACCCAGGAGCTTCTCAGCCAGAAAGCCAACTCTGTGCCTGCCAAGATAGCAGTGGATGTATATTTTCTCACCCCTGTGCTTTTCAATAATTTCCTTAACCTTTGCTACCGCCTGGTAATTTTCCCTGGAATTCATACGCAGAAAGGAAAGAGGAACATTGTAGAACTTTACATTGAACTCTGCTAAGGTCTCTTTTTCTCTGCTGATCAGGCTCTTTTCAAAAGGGAGGGAAGGATTAAGGAGAGACACAATCACTGTAACCTTACTAACATTTATAAGCTTTTCAAAATCCTTCCTGTGGGGATAGGGTCCTATAATTATATTCTCCGTCAGGTACCTCGCCTCTCCCTG
>JALTVH010000107.1 GCA_027049085.1 Aquificaceae bacterium
GCTCTCAGGTCAAGACCTGCGGATGAATCGGTTGCGTAGGATGGAAGATCAATCCCCTCAGAATGAGGGAGCCTCTTGACTCTGACGGTTACCTTCTGTGGGCTCATCCCACTTCCTGCTGAGTTTTGTCAGTAAGCTTTGGTCTTCCCCTCTCGTCAAGCTCAAAGACCTTAACCTTCACAATCTGACCAACTCTGAAAATATCCCTCGCATCCTTTACCCTATCCCTCATGTTCTCAATGTGGAGGAGTCCCACTTTCCCTGGAAGGATCTCAACAAAGGCACCGTAAGGCTCAACTCTTGTTACTTTCCCTTCGTAAACCTTGCCAACTTCAGGCTTTTCCTCAGGAAGGGATACCTCACCCCCGTCAAGTCCCATGGTTGTGAACTTAGCCCTTCCCATGTCGTCTATCTCAAGGACTCTAACCTTAACTGTGTCCCCGACGTTGAACTTTTCCCCAGCATGCTTGACAGGCTCTGCCATCTTTGAGACATGGAGGAGACCTATCTTTCCGGGCAGAACCTCTATGAAGACCCCGTAGGGCTCCACCCTTGTTACTTTCCCCTCGTAAACCTCTCCCACTTCAAGGTCCTTTATCAGAGACTCTATCATCTCAATTGCCCTTGCTATCGCCTCGTCGGAAAAGCCCGTCAGATAAACCTTTCCTTCATCACCAACCCAGACCTTTACCTCGGTCTCCTCGTAGATCTTCTTAACGTTGGCACCGCCAGGACCTATTATGAGAGGTGCCTTCTCTTCAGGTACTCTGTGGATAACTATCCTTGGAGCATAGGGTGAAAGCTCCCTGCGGGGCTCGGAAATGGCAGAGTACATCATGTCAAGAATATATAGCCTTCCTTCCCTTGCCTGCTGGAGAGCCTCTCTCATTATTTCCCTTGTGAGTCCCTTAACCTTTATGTCCATCTGGATGCTCGTCACACCATCTCTCGTTCCCGCCACCTTGAAGTCCATATCACCAAGGTGATCCTCATCGCCGAGGATGTCCGAAAGAATGACGTACCTTTCTCCCTCTTTGATCAGACCCATGGCAATTCCTGCAACGTGTTTGCCACCCTTAACGGGAACACCCGCATCAAAGAGGGCAAGGGACCCACCGCAGACAGTAGCCATTGAGGTTGAACCGTTGGACTCAAGGATGTCCGAAACAACTCTGATTATGTAAGGGAACTCTTCTTCATCAGGGATCACAGGCTCAAGGGCCCTTTCCGCAAGGGCGCCGTGACCTATCTCCCGCCTCTTGGGAGGTCCCCAGGAACGTGCCTCTCCCCCCGAGAAGGGCGGGAAGTTGTAGTGGAGCATGAACCTCTTGAAGACCTCTCCTTCCGCAATGGTCTCAACCATCTGCGCCTCATCGGGCGCTCCCAGAGTAACTGTCACGTATGCCTGTGTCTGTCCCCTCCTGAAGAAGGCACAGCCGTGGGGCCTCTCAAAGGGATGAACCTCAATGGTGATAGGCCTTATCTCATCGGGCTTTCTGCCGTCTATCCTTATACCCTCTTCAAGGATCTTGTGCCTCATCAACCTGCTCTCAAGCTTCTTGAAATGGTACTTAACGTTGAAGTGAGTATCCTCAGGAATCTCACGGGATTCAATGAACTCTTCAACTATGGCGGAAAGGGCTTTGTTCCTCTCTTTTTTATCAGGAATTGAGAAGGCCTCAATGATCCTTTCGGTGCATGACTTTTCAAGGTCTTTGAGGATATCCTCATCAAGGCTGAGGCCCTCAAATTCAAACTTTTCTCTTCCTACCTCATCCCTAAGCCTTTCCTGAGCCACAAGCAATTCCTTTATCGCATCGTGACCAAAGAATAGAGCCTCAGTTATCTCCTCTTCCGGAACCTCCATTGCTCCCCCCTCAACCATCACTATTGCATCCTTTGAACCGGCGATTATAAGCTCAAGGTCTGCAGACCTCCTCTGCTCGTAGGTGGGATTTGCGATTAGTTCCCCCTCAACCCTACATATCCTCACACCAGCTATCGGTCCCTCAAAGGGGATCCTTGATATGTGAAGGGCAGCGGAGGCCCCTGTGATAGCAAGCACATCGGGGTCATAGCTCTCATCTGCCGAGAGTGTGAGGGCTGTTACCACCACATCGTGAAAGAATCCCTCGGGAAATAGGGGACGTATGGGCCTGTCTATGACTCTTGAAGCAAGGATCTCACGCTCGGAGGGCTTTCCTTCCCTCTTTACAAAACCCCCGGGGATCTTTCCGTAGGCTGAAGGCCTTTCGCGGTAATCAACGGTGAGGGGGGTGAAGTCAATCTCTTTATTTGGTTCTTCCGCCATAACCGCGGTCACAAGGACCGCGGTCCCTCCCTGACGAACAATTACAGCACCATCTGTTTGCCCTGCTACCTCGCCCGTCTGGATAATTACCGGTTCGGGGCAGTTGCCAACCTTTGCCGATTCCTCTGCCATTCTACTTTACCTGAAGCCCCAGCCTGGAAGTTACCTCAAGGTACTTCTGGTAATCGTTTTCCTTCAGGTACTCAAGGAGCCTTCTCCTCTTGTTGACCATAGCTATGAGACCGCGTCTTGAGTGTACATCCTTTTTGTGGTTTTTCATGTGGTCGGTTAGCCTGTTGATCCTCTCGGTGAGGATGGCTATCTGAACCTCCGGTGAGCCTGTGTCCTTCTCGTGTCTCTGGTATCCCTTAATGAGTTCGGTTTTCCTTTCCTTGGAAAGGGGCATTGAGCTAAACCTCCTTTTGCTTTAGCCAGATAATTATACATCATACCTCATAGATTATATCAAGGAGTTCCTTGGCCTTCTGGGAATCAATTTCCCTGAGCTTTTTGTAAACTTCCCTTGCGCTGTCAATCCTCCCGAGCCTTACATAGGCTGTGCCGAGCTTGAGGAGGAGTTCCGGATCTTCCGGTTTTTCCTCCAGCTCTCTGCTGAGGTCTTCAATGTACTTCTCAAGAAGGCCCTCTCCCATCCTTGAGAAGACGCCCCTGTAATTTCTTCCCTGCATGACTCTTAATATTAATGTATGGACTGGATAGAAAGATACCTGACAGAGCTCAATGACAGAAACCTTTACAGAGAAAGAGTACTACGCAAAGATCTGATAGACCTCTGCTCCAACGACTATCTTGGTCTTAGGAATCACCCCCAGGTTGTTGAGGAGGCAAGGAAGGTCCTTGAAGAAGAGGGCCTCGGATCGGGAGCAAGCCAGCTCGTCTCAGGATGGACAGAGCATCACAGAGAGCTTGAGGAGGTCCTTGCCCGGCTCAAAGGTACGCCCTCCTGTGTCCTTTTCGGGAGCGGTTACCTTGCCAATATAGGGACTATTCCAGCCCTTGCAGGTGAAGGAGACCTGATCCTCAGCGACCAGCTCAACCACGCCTCAATTATTGATGCCTGCAGGCTCTCAAGGGCAAAGACAATCGTTTACAGACACAGGGACTACGATCACCTGAAAGATATCCTCAGGAAGGAGAGGGAAAATTACACAAAGGTGCTTATAGTCACCGATTCCCTTTTCAGCATGGACGGGGACGTCGCAGACCTTGCCACAATAATTGAGCTTTCTGAAGAGTTTGAAACAATGGTTTACATTGACGATGCCCACGCAACGGGAACTCTTGGAAAGGGGAAGGGCTCCCTTGAGCACTTCGGTATAACTTTCAGGGAAAACATCATTATCATGGGAACACTTTCAAAGGCAATAGGCGCCTACGGTGCCTTTATCTGCGGGACCGAAAAGCTGACCGAATACCTAATAAACACAGCCAGGTCCCTGATCTTCACCACCTCCCTTCCACCGCCTGTCTGCGCAGGGGCAAGGAGAGCGGTGGAGCTGATCCTTGAAAATCCCGGCTGGTGCGATGAACTCCGTGATCTCAGTGAACACACCGCCAAGATTCTCAAAGTTCTACCTGCAGAGGTTATTTACAGCGGAACGCCTATCATTCCCATCGTAATCGGGGAGGAATCAAAGGCACTCAGCCTTGAGGTAAATCTGAGGTCAAAAGGATATCTTGTGAAGGCTATAAGGTATCCGACCGTTGAAAAGGGAAGAGCGAGACTGAGGCTAACGGTGAGCCTCAGATACAGCAGAAAAACATATGAAGACTTTGCCGAAGTCCTTGAAGGGATACTCAGCGGGATGTAAATTAAATTACTGGCTCAGTGAGGGGGCGAAAGGTTTCGACGGGGACTGTAGGTCAGGAGTTGCGGGTCGGTTGGCTACCGTTAACAGCCACCGACAACACTTCCCGAAGCTGAGCTTGCACTCGCTGCCTAATTAAAAAGGCAGCGCGTCCCCGGTGAGTTTGCGGGTGGCTTACCGGAGGGCGTCAGAGACACCCGCTCGGGCAGACCCGACGCACGGTGAGGGTCCGCCGACAACCAGATCCGTGCTCCTCCCGTCACGCCTGCCCGTGGGCAAAGGCGGGAGCAGAAACCAAACACGGGCTACGCCCGCTAAAGCTCCTGGATACCGAAGGTCCTCGGACGCGGGTTCGATTCCCGCCGCCTCCACCATAATTTGACAAGTTCATCGCATTGTATTAAGATCGGGAAAATTTTTATTAGAAGTCACGGGAGGGGAACCATGAAAAAAGGTACTGCGTTAGCACTGTTACTTATCCTAACAGCAGTGTTCCCTGTCTTCGCTCAGAAATTTGCCATTTCCGTAAATCCCATCGGTCTGGCTCTGGGACTGGCAAACGTAAGGGTAGAATACCTCGGGATTGAGAAGGTTGGCGTATTTGGGGGAGGAGTTTTTGCAATGGCAAAATCTGGCGATATTTCCGCAACCGCATTAGGTGGTGAAGGAGGTGGAAGGTATTACTTTTCAGGCGGTCACAGAGGTGGTTATGGTGAAGCGGGAGTAGGTTTTATAAGTTTAACCGTTAAAAACGATAATACAGGACGCTCCTCAACCGGTACGATAATTTATCCTTTCGGATTGATCGGATACAGATTTGGGTCTCAATTCTTCTTTGACGGAGGAATAGGTGCGGCATACTACATTGGTGAGGTCAAGGTAGATGGTCAGGGCGTTGGTGCATTTTCTGGATTCTTTCCCCTTCTTCAGCTTGCTCTTGGTATTAAGTTTTAAAATTATTGGCGGGGATGTTTCCCCAGCCTGCTCATGATTAGATACGAGGAAAAATTAGAACCAGAAAGAGTTCAGTTTATTTATTACTTTTCAGCGGTAGGAATAATCTCAACCACTCTTTTTGGCGTGATTCCCAACCTGTTTGGTGGAAATCACAAACTTGCCCTATATGAG
>JALTVH010000108.1 GCA_027049085.1 Aquificaceae bacterium
CTCTACGAGGTCATCGGCCTGGAGTGTTCCGTGAAACCTCAGGACAGGCCTTCCCCTGAAGTCGGTAACAACGGTAAAGGGTGTGCCTCTCCCCCCATATTTCAGGAAATCCTTTCTGTCCCTGTCCACATCAAGAAGAAGCAAAACAAAGTTTCTTTTCAAAAAGGACTCTACTCTTTCATCGGTCAGGACTCTATCGTAAATCTCACACCAGCTACACCAGACAGCTCTGAAGTATATAAAAACCTTCCTTCCGCTATCCTCCGCCAGCCGGTAGGCTCTTGCTGGTTCCCTTTCCCAACTTTCAAATAAGGGCTCACTCTTTCGCGTCTTACAGGAAAAAACAAGAGGTAAAATTACCAGCAATATCAGAAGCGCTTTCACACAATTAAAATATAGAATGCCCTTGAAAACATCACTTCTGCTTGCTCTGTTCCTTCTGACAGGCGCAGTATTTGGAGAGCACTTCCTCTTGAAATCTCCTACAGCACCCCCTTCGGGGGTAAAGGTTATTAAAAAGGTTTCTGAAAATGTCTACCTGATTGAAGGACCCGTCAAGGCGGATGGTTTTACCGCAGAACCAAATTACACACTTAAGGCTCTTGGTATCCCCAATGATACCTGTACTTTAGACAGATGGGACCTCACCTTCATTGAAGCCTTCAGGGCATGGGACCTGTCAACGGGATCAGGAACCGTGTTCATAGGGATCGCCGACACTGGTGTTGACTACAACCATCCTGACCTTCAGCCCAACCTCTACCGTAATATCGCAGACTGCGACTACGACGGGGTTGACGACGACGGTAACGGATATGTGGATGACTGTTACGGTGTTAACTTCCTCTGTTACCCAGACGGAAGCTACAATCCCGGTGCACCCGGGTGTAATAAGCCCGATGCTTTTGACGACAACGGGCACGGAACCCACCTTGCAGGGATCATAGGTGCTGCCGGGAACAACTCTTACCTCATACCAGGCATCCTCTGGGATGTCAAAATCATACCCTGCAAGTTTTTAAACAGTGGAGGCGTGGGCGACATAGCGGGGGAAATAGCTTGCCTTGACTATTTTCTCAGACTCAAGAGGGAAAGGGGACTGAATATCGTCGCGGTCAACGCAAGCTATGGGGATTATTACCCAGCAAGCAGTATCCAGAGGGATAAGATAGCAGAGCTTGGAAGGGAAGGGATCCTCTACGTTAGTGCTGCAGGCAATGATGGCTTGAACAATGAAATAATTGACTTTCATCCCTGTAATTACGACCTTCCCAATCAAATTTGCGTCGGCTCCGCAGGACCTGGGGGCGACATCTCCGGCTTTTCTCACTTTGGTTCGAGTAAGGTCAAAATACTGGCGCCTGGGGAGGAAATACTGAGCTTGAAGACTGGAACATACGACAATAACTGCTCCTCCTCTCTCATGAACTCATCAGGCACATCTATGGCAACAGCTTTTGTTACCGCCTCCGCGGGTCTCCTTAAAAGCAGAGAGCCCTATCTGACCGCTGATGAGGTGAGAGAGAGAATACTGACGTCCGCAGAAGTTAGGAACAGCCTGCGTGGGAAGGTCTTTACCTGCGGATATCTTAACCTCTACAGGAGTCTATCACCCTTGAATGTCCCAAAGCCCTGTCTTTCTGAAAGCTTTATTGACTACGGAACCGTATACTCCTGCGGTCACTACCTCAGGCGGTTTTATATAAGGAATGTGGGTAATTCTCCCGTTAGCCTCGGTGGTTTTGCGGTTTTCGGACGGGGCTTTTATAAAGCTCACGATTCCTGTTCCTATAAAATTCTTGATACCCTTGAAGAGTGTCTTGTTGAAGTTATCTTTGACCCACCAGAGCCCGGATCCTTTTCGGGTAGCCTTGAAGGTACGATAACAGGTCCCTATTCCCGGGTAAGTGTACCTCTCAGTGGTTCTCTTGATAGAATTCCCGGGTCCCTTTACTGTCATGAAGGCTTTGGCTGTGGCGGCGAGATATTTATCATTTTTGGTTCCCTCGGGCTCGTTGTATTCATATCGGGAGTAAGGAGGATAAGGTTAAATAATTAGAGATGCTGAGGACCCTCAGAATAGAAAAATTCCTCCTCATGAAAAACCTTGAGGTTGAGTTCGGCAAGGGTCTTAATGTAATAAGCGGAGAGACGGGTACAGGAAAGTCAATGACGATCTCAGCAATAGAGTTTGTTATGGGAAAAAGTGGAGACTACGAGGATGATACAGCGGTTGAGATGGAGCTGGATATGGAAGGTGAAGAGTTGATCCTCAGGCGTGAGGTCAAAAAGGGAAGGAGCAGATACTTCCTTAACGGAAGAGGAACTTCACTTTCAACCATAAGAGATATGATAGGCAAGAGCATATCGATCCAGGGCCAGAATGAATTTATCAACATCATGAGGTCTGACTTTCAGAGGGACCTCCTTGACACTTCGGGAGGCCTGATCTCTTTAAGGGAAGAGGTTGAAAGGATCTTTGACCGGAGAAAAAAACTGGGTAACAGGTTAAAGGAGCTTTCTGAAAGAAGAGATTTCCTGAACCAGCAGAGGGATTACCTTGAGTACAGACTCAAAGAGATTGAAGAAATAGGAGTTAACCCTGAAGAGGTTGAGGAAATCAGGGATAAGGCAAAGAAGCTCAGTTCCTTAGAGAAGATCAAACAGCACCTCAATTCCGCCCTCTACCATCTATACGGATCTGAATATTCCGCCCATTCCCAGCTCTCCTCTGCAATAAAAGAGGTTTCCCAGCTGTCGGAGATCTCAGAGGAATTTTCGGGGATACTGAGAGACCTTGAAAACCTGAAGGAGTCCCTCTATGATGCCTACCTCAACCTTGCGGAGAGAGACTTTGACTTTTCTCAGGCTGAAGTTGACCGAATAAACGACCTTGTCTTCAGGATACAGGAACTTGAGAGAAAGTATGGCAAGCCCTACGAGGAGATAGTAAAAGAAAGCAGGAAGCTCAAAGACCAGCTTACCAACATTGAGTCCCTTGAACTTGAAATTGAGAATTTAAGGGATGAACTGTCCAAGGTGGACAGTCAGCTCAATGAGGCGTGCAGACTTCTTTCCCAGAAAAGAAGGGAAACCGCAAAGAATATTGAGAGGAAAATAGAGAAATTTCTAAGTGCCCTCGGTCTTGAACAGGCTATCGTGAGGTTTGAACTGAGCGAGGGGGAAATCAGGAGGCACGGAACAGATGAGGTGAAGCTCCTCTTTTCCTCCCACCGAGGAGAGCCAAGAGAGGTTGAAAAGACCGCCTCGGGAGGTGAGCTTTCAAGGCTTTTCCTTGCTCTATCTCTGATAATGCCCCCTGCTCGAACCTACATCTTTGACGAGGTTGATGCGGGAATATCGGGGGAAACTTCTCTGCGAGTGGCCAGACTGCTGAGGGATCTTTCCAGAAAGATGCAGATAATTGCCATAACCCACTCCTCCGCCCTTTGTGCAGCGGGAGATGAAAACCTTATGACGGAAAAGATTGTTGTGGGTTCAGAAGCCCAAATAAAAGTTAGGAAATTAGAGGAGGATGAAAAGGTCATGGAGGTTGCAAGGCTTATGGGAGCAACCACAGAAAAGACCCTTGAAAGCGCAAGGGAACTGATCAGGATGGTGAGAGGATGAAGAGGGAGTTTTCCGCGGGTGGAGTTCTCTTTAAGGGTTCCGAGGTTCTCCTCATTAAAAATCCCTCCGGCGTGTGGACCTTTCCCAAGGGCAACATTGAGGAGGGGGAAACCCCGGAGGAAACTGCGGTAAGGGAGGTCCTTGAGGAAACAGGCGTTGAGGGAAAGATATTAAAAGACCTCGGAACGATAAATTACTGGTACGTTCTGAAGGGTGAAAAGGTCTTTAAAACCGTCAGGTATTTCCTGATGGAATATGTAAAGGGTAATCCCAAACCATCCTGGGAGGTTGAGGATGCAAGATTCTTTCCCATCAGTGATGCTGGCAAGCTTTTAAAATACAAAGGAGATAAGGAAATCTTCTCAAAGGCTACCTCTGCCCTCAGGGCCCCAAATTCTCCCGAACTTTTCTAAGGGTATTGAAGGATCACCGTTGAGGTCACTTCCCGCTGTTACGCCGAGTTGCAGACGCATTAACCCTGCCCTTGCGACCATCAGTGCGTTATCGGTGCAGAGCTCAAGGGGCGGTATAATTAGATCAAAGCCCATCGCCCCTGCGAGCTCTGTTAGCTTCTCTCTCAGTAAAGAGTTTGCCGAAACACCTCCGGCGACCACAAGCCTTTGAACCCCTGTTTCTTCCACCGCTTTCCTAACCTTGCTTATAAGAACATCCACAACAGCCTTCTGAAAAGATGCACATAGGTCCTCCGCCTTAGCATCTTTTTCCTTTTGGACCAGCTTGATCATTGCGGTTTTGAGTCCGCTGAAGGAAAAGTTGAGGTCACCGGAGTCCTCAAGAGGTCTGGGAAGGCTGTAGCGAGGAGTTCCCTCCCTAGCAAGCCTGTCAATTACAGGTCCACCCGGATAACCGAGGCCCAGAACCCTTGCGACTTTGTCGTAGGCTTCCCCAACCGCATCGTCAAGCGTTCCGCCAAGAAACCTGTACCTGCTGAATTCTTCAACAAGGTAAAAGTCCGTATGTCCACCCGAAACGATAAGGGCAAGGAAGGGATACTCAGGATCAGACTCTATGAAAGGCGAAAAGATGTGTGCCTCAAGGTGGTGAACGGGAACAACGGGGACACCGAGGTTGAAAGAAACCGCCTTTGCAAAGGCAACCCCCACCACAAGGGAGAGAATTAGACCTGGTGTAACGGTTACCGATACAGACTGTAATCTCTGCAGGTCAACAGGGCATTCTCTGTGAAGCTGGTCAAAGAGGTAGAGAATGTTCCTCGTGTGCTCCCGTGCAGATAACTCTGGAACCACGCCCCCGTGGGGAGAGTGTATTTTTGCCTGAGAGAGGAGGATAGTACCAAGGGGTCCCTTTTCACTGTCAAGAACCGCTAAAGCGGTTTCATCGCAGGAGGTTTCCACACCAAGGGTGTTCATGCAGCATTTTTATGGTCTATACGTGCCTTGAGGACCTCCAAAGCTTTTTTGAGCTGAAGGTCAAGGTCGGGGAGCAGAATAACCTTTTTGCCATTGCCCTCAATCCTCATCTTCCTAATTTTCTCAGCGAGCTGTTCCCATCTCTTTTCGTCCATGGCTACCTTTACGTCCGGGTCAATGCCCTTTTTGTGTATCAGGCTCC